>JAITQP010000162.1 GCA_031288885.1 Prevotellaceae bacterium
AGTTCAAGGGGCTGGGCGCCATTCAACGTGCCCTCACCGTGGTGGTGGAGGCAAACGAAAGACCCCGCAAGCATTTGTGCACCTTTTTCATCGAAATAGAGCAGGCCGGCAAGCTGGGGTTGCTCGACTTCAGCCGGATAGAGGAGTTTTACGCCATAGGCTACCACGCCACCGTGAGCTACATCGAAAGTAACCCCGATATTCTAAAGCTCTCCACCGTTACGACGAAGTAGAGTAAAAAAAAATTTGTAGAAATGAAAAAATAGTGTACCTTTGCGCCGAAAATGTTTATTCTCTTATGGGGGCGCTCTGCTCTTCTTGGTATTTTCTCAATATTATCAGCTACGGTTATTAGTTACTCCATCATAGTAAGAAATCCGCTGAAGGCTTCAGCCGGTTCTGAACGGACATGAATTATCCACTATTATATTTATATTAATTCAAATTAGCGTTTATGTACGACATCTTATCTCTTAATGGCAAATCCCTCGAAGAGTTGCAGGAGATTGCACAGCAGCTGAACATCAAAAAAGTGAACTCGCAGGTCAAGGAAGATCTGGTGTATAAAATCCTTGATGAGCAGGCTGTGCAGGGCATCAAAAAAGAAGCTCCGGCTACTCCTTCTCACCCTCAGCCCGGCAGCGACTCCGGCAGGCGTAGCGATACGCAGCCCAAAAAGCGCGGCAGAAAACCCCGCGTGCAAGCCGCCGAAAACGGCGCAGCCGAGCAACCTGTTAATAACCCCAATTCCCCCACTCCCATGACAAGCAACGATAAGCGAGATTTAAAACCCAGATTACAGCGGCCTCAGCGGGCGCAAAACACCGTAAAACCTGCGTCGCCTATAGACGACGTTCTTCTCCCCTTAGGCGATGATGAGGACGTGGACGTGGAGGTTAGCGTACCTGTGCAGGAGGACTACCTGCCGGAGGATGTGCTCCAACCGCCGCTACCACCGCTGCCACCGCTGCCTCCCCAGCTCTCAGGCGAGTACGACGTGCGGGCTGCCTACCCGGAGGTAAGGGAAAAGCCCCAGCAGCAGGATAAGGAAAAGCGCTATGAGTTTGACGCGCTGGTGCCGGCCTCCGGTACGCTCGACGTGCTCGCCGACGGCTACGGATTTCTCCGCTCGTCGGACTACAACTACCTCAGCTCGCCCGACGATATTTACGTTTCGCAGTCGCAAATCAAGCTCTTTGGGCTTAAAACAGGCGACACGGTGACCGGAAATATCCGCCCGCCAAAGGATAACGAAAAGTTTTTCCCGCTGGTCAAAATCCACTCCATCAACGGGCGCGACCCCGAGTACATCCGCGACCGCGAAACGTTTGACTACCTTACGCCGCTCTTCCCCGAAGAAAAATTCAACATCACCGGCAACGGGCACAACAACCTCTCCACGCGCGTGGTTGACCTGTTTGCGCCCATCGGCAAGGGGCAGCGCGGGCTGATAGTGGCGCAGCCCAAAACTGGTAAAACCGTCCTCCTGAAGGATATTGCCAACGCCATATCGGCCAACCACCCCGAGGTCTATATGATCATGCTGCTCATAGACGAGCGGCCGGAGGAGGTGACGGACATGCAGCGCAGCGTGCGCGCCGAGGTTATTGCCTCCACCTTTGACGAGCCGGCGGAGCGGCACGTGAGGGTGGCCAACATTGTGCTCGAAAAAGCCAAGCGCATGGTAGAGTGCGGCCACGACGTGGTGATTGTGCTCGACTCCATTACGCGGCTGGCGCGGGCGTTCAACACGGTGCAGCCCGCCTCCGGCAAGGTGCTCAGCGGCGGCGTGGACGCCAACGCGCTGCACAAGCCAAAGCGCTTTTTTGGCGCAGCCCGAAACATCGAAAACGGCGGCTCGCTTACCATTCTCGCAACAGCCCTCATAGAAACCGGCTCCAAGATGGACGAGGTTATCTTTGAGGAGTTCAAGGGCACGGGCAACATGGAGCTCCAGCTCGACCGCAAGCTCTCCAACAAGCGCGTATTCCCCGCCGTGGACGTTACGCTGAGCAGCACGCGCCGCGACGATTTGCTGGTGGACAAGGATATCCTAAGCCGTATTTGGGTGCTCCGCAACTACCTCGCCGACATGAACTCGGTGGAAGCCATGGAGTTTATGCGCAACCGCCTGCTCAAAACCATGGACAACGACGAGTTCCTCGCCACCATGAACGATTAGCGAGCTGCGGGCGGGTTAGCTGGATACAGATTTACGCCGCCTACGTTATCTACGCGCAGCATGGTTTTATGCATTGCTTTCGGCACGCTTCGCGTCATTGCGAGCGTAGCGAAGCAATCCAGCGTCGCACGCTTCGCGCCGCTCGGAATGACGCGAAGCGTGCACACGGGACGGCGGTTTTCGAGGAGATTCCTCGCTACGCTCGGAATGACAGGCGGCGAGGGGGAAAAAGGGACGCGAAGCGTACGACCGCCGTCCCCGCACGCTTCGCGTCATTCTCTCCCCCCTCCTCTGCCCGTCATTCCGACCGGAGCGCGCGAGGTACGAGCGCGCGCAGCGGAGGAATCTCCCCACAAACAGCCGTTCCCGCACGCCTCGCGCCATTGCACGCCTCGCGTCATTGCGAGACCCGATCCCATGCATGGGAAAAAAAGGGGACAGACGAAGTTTGTAATGTGCTAATAATATGCCTAATGCAATTTCGTCATTGCAAGCGAAGCAATCCAGCGCATTAGCTATGCTCCTTGCTGAGGAAAAATAAGGTGAAAAGAACAAGGAAGGACGGACACAAACGCTACGACAATTATAAATGCGCCCCTCTCATCTCCAAATTCAGGGCTCCAAAAACAATTTTTCAACGCTTATCCAACAAAATTACATTCAGCTGTTGAAATTTTTTGTTCTACTTCTTGTTTTTTTGGCAAAAAAAACCGAAATTTGCAGGCTCATTGCCGAGTATC
>JAITQP010000196.1 GCA_031288885.1 Prevotellaceae bacterium
ATTTGCGCCGCGTCTTTCCGCGAGCGCGTGCTGCACCACGCGCTGATGAACGTATGCCACGATAGCTTTGAGCGCTACCAGATAAACGACAGCTATGCCTGTCGGGTTGGGCATGGCACGTACGCCGCGCTTGAGCGGGCGGAGATGTTTCAGCGAAAGTACCAGTGGTATCTGAAGCTGGACGTACGGAAGTACTTTCCCAGCATTTCGCACCTTGTGCTGAAAGAGCTGCTGGCGCGACGATTTAAGGAGCGTCGGTTGTTAGATATTTTTGGCGCTATTATCGACAGCTACTCGGCGTCGCCCGGCTGCGGCGTTCCCATAGGCAACCTGACGAGCCAGTACTTTGCCAACCACTATCTCGCGCTTGCCGACCGCTACGCGCAGGAGCACCTGCGCCTCTCCGCCTACGTACGCTACATGGACGACATGGCGCTGTGGTCAGACAACAAGGCGCAGCTGCTGTTGGCGGGTAAGGCGCTGGAGCAATTCATAAAACAAACGCTACGGCTGCAGCTGAAGGTGTTTTGCCTGAACGGCGCCGATAGAGGGCTTCCCTTTTTGGGCTACGTGCTCTACCCGTATAAAACGCACCTCACCAAGGGTAGCCGTCAGCGCTTTGCCACCAAGTTGGCCACGTATGCCCACAATCTTTCCAGCAACGAGTGGACGCAGCACGAAGACCAGCAGCACGTTTTGCCGCTGCTGGCGTTTACCGACCACGCCCAAGCAAAGTCATGGCGAAACGGCTTAGCTAAAAAGATGAATAGCAAGTATGGTTTTACAGGCTGAAGAGAGCAAGAATTTATATAGCTATCTACAAGCTGGACGCTGTTTTCCAGTGTTCTTTCAGCCGGTTGGCTTCTGCTTTTGTCAGCTGAATAATTGCCCCATGATTTTGGTCGGAAAAGTTGGCTCGTCGCATCACCCCCTCATCGAAAAGTCCGAGGTTGGTAAAATGCGTAAAATCGGTAGTTTCAGCAAAGCCGAAGTTGGCCGGATTAAGGGTGCCGGCGTGATACATTAGCACCCACCTCTCCTCGCCGATGCGCTTCCACACGTTAGGCGCTTCGCAGGAGGTGGGCTCAAAGCCAACCCGCTCGGGTTGGTATACGTAGCCGCCGTTTATTTTGTCAGAAAACGCCATCTTAATCGTCGATTTCCAGCTTTCCGAATTCCAGCTTTCCTGCGCCACGTACATCATACAGAAACGCCCGTCGGGCAGCGTGGTAATGTCTGCGTCATAAGTCTGCGTTGCACTGTCGGGGTAAGCGAACAGGAGCTCCGGCGCTGTTTTCAAGTCGGTAAAATCCTTATTCATGTAAGCATAGTAGAGTTGAGCCCTTTTGTTTCCCTTGCGCATGGTAAAATAAATCATGATTTTCCCTTCTTTTTCGTCAAAAATCAGCTGGGGCGCCCAAGCGCAGCCAACATCCAGCGTCGGATATTTTTTGTAGAGGTCCAGCTTTGTGTGCCTCCAGTGAATTAAATCTTTCGATTTCATTAGCACAAAGCCTTTGTTGTTGGCCCAACCGTATAGTTCTTGCGGGCGTTCCCATTCGGTTGTCCGGTATCCTGCCTGCTTTCCGGCAGTATGGCAATCGGTCATTGCCAGGTAGAAGTAGCCATCGCTGCCGCGCATGATGTGAGGGTCGCGCACGCCGCGCTGTGAGGCAATGGTATCACCCATCATAACAGGCTTGCCGTTGTTAACGTCGGTAAACGTATAGCCGTCTTCGCTCGTGGCAAAGTACAAGCCGTGCGTGTAGTCTTTAAAGTAAGCAAACAGGTAGGCACCCATAGCATCAGCGCTTTCCGAGGCCATTTTGGTCTGTGCCGATAGCGGAAAATTCAATCCGAATAGCGCAATAGCGATCAATAAAATTAATCTTTTCATTTGATTACAAGTAAAAGTTACAATAATATAATAGA
Source organism: Prevotellaceae bacterium (assembly GCA_031288885.1). GTDB lineage: Bacteria > Bacteroidota > Bacteroidia > Bacteroidales > UBA932 > JAITMY01. The sequence goes on from JAITQP010000196.1 coordinate 1,933, forward strand.
AGTTTATTAAAATCACTCTTTGTCCGTAAATCTTCAAAATCCTGTATACCTATCGGCAATTTTCTTATTGGCGCCATCGCGTTGTGGGCTTAATTACATGCAAATATAGTGCTTTTTTTTAGGTCGCAGTACGCTCGAACTAAGATTTTCAGCGTTCACGGTGTATCCAAATTAGAGGAGTTTTAGGAGTTTGCTTTAGCGGTTGTGTTATGGCTTTGTCATTGGGCGCTGCTTTCAAATATTTAGAACGTTGATAATGAGGTGATCTTTTATGTGCCGCTTATGGAGGCTAATGGCATATTCGCTTACAATCCTTTTGCCGTTTCAATTTTTTTGTATATTTGTGGCGCATTAGGAGGTGAAATAGTAACGTTTTATTTGAGGTTGTTCTGAAAGATGCGCACACTTTTCCCCAGCATAGCGTTAGCGTTTTTTGCAGCAAGCAGCTTGCAAAAAGAAAATCGCGTGTTGGTCGCTCCGTATAACACACACACACACACACACACACACACACACACACACACACACACACACACACACACACACACACACAGTGGTCAAGCAGTTACGTTGCGCCGCGCGCGCGTAATATACATATTTTTTCCGGAATTTTACTACTCCGCACCATATTTTTTTTATGGCGCGGTTTTTTTGCCCTTGTGCGACAAAACAACTAAATACCAATGAGCTATGACGCCATCCTACAGCCTCTCCTCCATCAGGGAAATCACGCCTTTATCAAAGGAGGATTGCTTCTACATTGCCGACCGGCAAAAGACGGAGTTTACCTACCCCATCCATAGCCACAGCGAGTTTGAGCTGAACTTTATTGCCCACGCGGCCGGCGTTAAGCGGATTGTGGGCGACGCCATTGAGGTTATCGGCGAGTACGACTTGGTGCTCATCACCGGCGAGGACTTGGAGCACGTTTGGGAGCAGCACGAGTGCCGCTCGCAGCAAATCCGCGAGATTACCATTCAGTTTTCGTCCGAGCTGTTTTTTGCCAACCTCATAGCTAAAAATCAGTTCTGCACCATCCGCAAGATGCTGGAGAAGGCGCGCAAGGGGATAGCGTTCCCCATGGACGCTGTGATGAAGACGTACCGCCTGCTGGACAGCCTGTCCGGCAAGCAGGGCTTCTACGCGGTGCTCGACTTCTTAACCATTCTCTACGAGCTCTCCCTGTTCTGCAGCGACGCGCGGACGCTGGCCAGCTCTTCGTTTGCCAAGGTAAGCGTGCGCTCCGACAGCCGCCGCGTGCAGAAGGTGCAGGAGTACATCAACGCGCACTACGAGGAGGAAATTCGCCTGAACGAGCTGGCGGACTTAATCAAGATGACGCCGGTGGCGTTTAGCCGCTTCTTTAAGCTGCGCACCGGCGAGGGCCTGATGGACTACGTTATTGCCATACGCCTTGGGCACGCCACCCGCCTGCTGGTGGACTCCACCATGTCCATTTCGGAAATTTGCTACGCCTGTGGGTTTAATAACATCTCCAATTTTAACCGAATATTTAAAAAACGAAAGGGCTGCTCTCCAAAAGAGTTTCGCGAAAACTACTGGAAGAAGAAACTTGTGGTGTAGCGCAAAACAGTATTGTGTGGACTAAAGATTGATACAATATTAACAACATTTCTCCCAAAATGCCCCAAAAATTGCATCGTAGAATGTCATCAATGGATAATAAAGTACTTGCTATGCCCTCTCCTTTGCCTTTATCTTTGCCTACGTTTTATGCTTGCTATGCATCTTGTGTTAAATTCGGCTTCTCAGGACAATGTTTAAAACAGCAGGTGGCTGATTTTGATGTAAAAACACAAAGAGTTAGTAAAGGTGCGAAAGTGTAAAAATTTTGGCTTCGGTGAGGAGGTAATATATATATGGGTGTTAGATTACAAATTAATTTTTAAAATCGAGAATGTATGAAAAGATTGCTTTATGTTTTATTTCACAGCGCAGCATCTGTAGGCGGATGCGCGCGGCAGGCGGCGGCAAAGAGAGGCTTTCTCCTTTTGGTGGCCGCGCTGCTACTGGCGACCACCTCGCTCTGGGCGCAAAACCTTAACGTGTCCGGCACCGTGCGCGACGCCAACAACGAGCCGGTGGTGGGGGCGAGCGTGGTGGTGAAGGGCAGCACCGTGGGCGTCAGCACCGACGCGAGCGGCGGGTACACCATCAGCGCCCCCGCGGACGCTACGCTGGTGTTTTCGTTTCTTGGGCTGACCTCAAAGGAGGAGGCGGTTGGCGGGCGCGGGCGCATTGACATTACGCTGAGCGCGGACGACCTGTCGCTCGACGAGGTGGTGGTAGTGGGCTACGGAACAATGCGGAAGAGCGATTTGACGGGGTCGGTGTCGAGCGTTTCGAGCAGTACGCTCCAAACTACCATCATGCCCAGCGTGGATCAAATGCTGTCCGGAAAGCTTGCCGGCGTGCAGGTAATGCAGAATACCGGAGCGCCGGGTGGCGCCACGTCCATTCGCATTCGCGGCGCGAGCTCCATCAACAACTCCAACGAGCCGCTGTATATTGTGGACGGCATGCGGTTTCAGGGAAGCGCGGCCTACTCGGGGTTTGACTGGCAAGGCGGCAGCAACGGGCAAACCACTACCAACCCGCTGGCGCTGATTTCGCCCAACGATATTGAGTCTATCGACGTGCTGAAGGACGCCTCCGCCGCGGCCATTTACGGTGCGGCTGGCGCCAACGGGGTTATCATCATCACCACCAAGCGCGGCTCGCAGGGCGGCCTGTCTATTACCTACGACGGGTATATGGCAGCCCAGCAGCGCTCCAACACCATCGACATGATGAACCTCCGCGAGTTTGCCCAATTCCAGAAGGATAATGCAACGCTCATCAACGGCAGCGAGGCGGCGCCCGAATACCAAGACCCCTCTCTGCTGGGCGAGGGCACCGATTGGCAAAGCGAGGTGTTCCGCACGGCGCTGATGCAAAATCACCAGCTGTCGGTGGCGGGCGGCAACGAAAAGGCGCAGTACGCCGTCAGCGGCGGGTGGACGCAGCAGGAGGGTATCATTATCGGCTCGGATTTTTCGCGCTTTAACGTGCGCACCAACATCGACGCTACGGTGAATAAGTTTATTAAGGCGGGCGGATCGCTTGCCTACACCGGTACCGGCGAAACCCTGACCAACAACGATGGCGGCGACGGCGTTGTGCTGCAGGCGCTGGCTATGCAGCCCGATATTCCGGTGCGCGGGTTTGACGGAGATTACGCTTCGCCGAGCTCGCAATACGGCTCGTCGAGGTACAACCCCGTGTGGCTGGCGCTTAGCCGCTACAACAGGATGGATAGGCAGCGCACTAACGCCAACCTGTACGCCGAAGCTACCCTGCTGAAAGACCTTAAATTCCGCTCGGAGTATGGGTTTGATATTTCCAACAGCCTGAACACGTCGTTTTCGCCGGCGTACGATTTTGGCGCCGGGCTGAAAAGTAACAACAACCAGCTGCGCGAAAGCAGCCAGTCGAGCCGCTACTGGAGCATTAAAAACTACTTTACCTACACGCCCACCTTTGGCGAAAACCACTCGCTCAACGTTATGCTGGGGTCGGAAACCGAGCAGTCGGAGTGGCGCAACAGCTGGATACAAAAGGAGTACTTGTCGTCGGATAAGGTGCACTTTGTAACCAACGACGGCGACTTCTTCAGCAATAACGGCGGCAAGGGACTGGGGCGCAGCGTGTCGTTCTTTGCCCGCGCCCTGTATAACTTTGCCGACCGCTACCTGCTCACCGCCACCCTGCGCGCCGACGGCTCCGATAAGTTTGGAAAAAACAACAAGTTTGGCTACTTCCCCTCCGTGGCGCTGGCGTGGCGGGTTAGCAACGAAAGCTTTTTGAAGGACGTTCAGCAGGTTTCCAACCTGAAGCTGCGCGTGAGCTACGGGCAGGTGGGTAACTCCAACATCGGCAGCTACCTGTACGGCTCCTCCATGCAAAGCGTAAACCTGCCCGCGCACTTGGGCGGAACGGGCTACCGCATGCAAAACATCGCCAACCCCGACCTCCGCTGGGAGGCCTCCTCCCAGCTTAACGCAGGGGTGGATCTCGGGTTGTTTGCCAACCGCATCAGCTTTACGGCGGACGTGTATAACAAGCAGTCGGAAGGGCTTCTGTTGCAGGTGTCGCTGCCCTCCTATCTGGGTGGCTCGTCGTGGACGGACGTGCAGGCGCCCATGGTCAACATAGGGCAAATCCGCAACCGCGGCGTGGAGCTGTCGCTGAATACGCAAAACATCCAAACCGGCGATTTGCGCTGGTCAACCAGCGTGGTATTTTCGCTCAACCGCAATCAGGTAACGGCGCTCAACGACGACGCCCAAAAGATTTACAGCGGGCTGGCGTGGTATGCCAAGTACCAAAACATAACCGTTACGCAGGTGGGGCAGCCTATTGGCGTATTTTACGGGTATCAAACCAACGGTTTGTTCACCGACAAGAACGATATTCTCAACAGCCCCGTTCAAATTGACCTCGACGGCGACGGCGTAAACGACGTGGGCGAGCGGGCGGTGTGGCCGGGCGACATCAAGTTTAAAGACCTGAGCGGACCGGACGGAAAACCGGACGGAAAGATTGACGATTTTGACCAGACAATTATCGGCGACCCCAACCCCGACTTCACCTACAGCATCGGCAATACGGTTGCCTATAAAGATTTTGAGCTGACCGTGGCGCTCAGCGGCTCGCAGGGCGGAGATATTTTCAACTGGACGCACACCGAGCTGGAGGGCTTGAGCAACATTTGGAGCAACCAGCTGACCTCGGCTGCCAACGCTGCACGGGTCAACACCGACGACCCCAACGCCCCCTACCTTACCAATGCGGGCGCCACCGTGCCGCGCGTAACCAGCAACGACAACAACGACAACCGCCGCGCCAGCAATCGCTACATTGAAGACGGGTCGTACCTGCGCATCCAGAATATTGCGCTGGGCTACACCCTGCCGGCGAGCTTGGTAAAACGCTTGGCAATGCAGCAGGTAAAGGTGTACGTCAACTTGCAAAACCTATATACGTTTACCAAGTACAGCGGCTTTGACCCCGAAATTGGCGCCTTTAACCAAAGCGCGCTGCTGCAGAACGTCGATATGGGGCACTACCCAATTCCAAGAGTATATACAGTGGGCTTAACTATTCGTTTTTAACATTTATAATTAATTATGCATATGAAAAAAATATTTATCATAACATGGAGTGTAGCTGCGCTGTTCGCGGTGAGCGCTTGCAACGATTGGCTTACCGTAATTCCCGAGCAGGAAGTAGCCGATAACTACTACACCAGCGAAGACGCGGTGCGCCGCAACACGGCAACCCTTTACGGCTACGTATGGGCCGACTTTACCAACCGCTTCATGTGGATGGCCGGCGACGAGCTTGCCGGTGATTTGTACTACACCTACGAGCAGGAGGGGCAATTCTACCTGAACACCATTACCGCCGGAAACAACTACTCCAACCAAGGCTGGACGGGCTTGTACCGCGTAGTGTCGTTTGCCAACTCCATTATTAACGACATGCCGTCTCTGGCGCAAGCCGGCGGCGTGGAGCAATCGGTGATTGACTACGCCGTTGCCGAAGCCCGCTTTATAAGGGGCGTGGCGTACTACTTTTTGGCGGAGTACTGGGGCGAAGTGCCCATTATAGAAAACAGCACAGAGCTCATTACGAGCAACAACCTCTACGTGCCGAAGCATATTCGGGGCGATGTATATCGCTTTATCGTTGAGGATTTGGAGGCCGCCGCCGCCGTGCTGGGCGAAACCGACCCGCAACCCGGGCGCGCCACCAAGTACAGCGCTTACGGATTTCTGGCAAAGGTATATCTAACCCGCGCTTCAGATTTTTCCGACGTATACTCCAGCGCTGCGCAGCGCGGCGAGTGGTTTGAGAGAGCCAAGGAGTATGCCCAGCGGGTGATAGACAAGCTCCCTACGCTCTACCCCGACTACGGCGAGCTGTTTGAGGAAAGCGCCAACAACAGCTACGAGTCGCTCTTTGCGCGCCAGTGCATGGGCGGCGAGTATGACTACGGCAACCAGCACACCGCCGGATGGGCGCGCAGCTCGCTCATTGACCAAACGGCAGGCTGGGGCGCAGGAAAAGGCCCCACCATCAGCCTGCAAAATTCGTTCCGCAACGAAGCCAACGGTACCCCGAAAGCGAAAACCGACAAGCGCCGCCGCTGGGTGTATATGACGCAGGACGACTCGTACCCCGGGCTGAGCAATGAGGGCGACGGCACGTACGTGTATGAGCTGGTAAACCGCGGTGCTGACCACAAGGAGGCAACCCCGATAGAAAATAGCAACCCGATGCTGGCGCACTGCAAAAAGTATGTTACGGGAAACAGCGACGCCGGCTACAACACTGCCGTAAACATCTACTTTTTGCGCCTTGCCGACGTATTTTTGGTTTACACCGAAGCGGCTATGGGCGCTAACAGAAGCACCTCCGACCCTACCGCCGTGGGCTATCTCAACGCCGTGCGTGAAAGGGCGGGCTTAGACCCGCTAAGCGCCCCCGTAACGTGGGAGCAGCTGGTTTACGAGCGTCGCTGCGAGTTTGCGCTGGAGGGCGTCAGCTGGTTCGACGTTAAGCGCTACTACTACCGCTACGGGGACGAAGCGGTGACGTACCTCAACAGCATGCACCGCGACCACACCTACGTGCTGAAAGACGGGCGCGTGCTTGACCCGGAAACCGGAGCCGTAGTGAGCGAAGACGATACCAACGTATGGGAGCAGCATGAAAAAGCCGATGCGGCAGGTAAGTGGGAGATAGAGAATAACAGGGATAACTACCGCCTCAGCTTTGAAAAAACCGACTCCGAAACAGGAGTGGGTACGCCCTTGGAAATTCAGGCAGCCAACATAAAGCAGCTGCCCATACCCACCTCCGTAACAACCAAGGCGCCGCAGCTGCTTGGCGCTGCGGTAGCTTACTACAATTAATCAGTATCAACAACAACAACATTAATCGGTTAAAGTATGAAAAAAATATTTTCGAGCATAGGAATTGCAGCCGTGGCAGCCGTAGCGCTGTGCTCATGCAGCAAAGACGACGAGGGCGTAAACAGCGATGCGACGCCCACCATCCGCTATGTGCGCCCCACGGCGGCAGAAGCAGCCGACTCGCTGCTTACCAAAGGATTTATGGGTAACACCGTGGCCATTATCGGCGAAAATCTGGCCGGCGTATGCGAGGTGTGGTTCAACGACCGCCGCGCCACCACCCTCAACCCGAACATGGTCACAAACCATGCGGTAGTGGTAACCATCCCCACGGAAATGTACGAAACCCAAAGTGACAAAATTCGCGTGGTAACCCGCAAAGGCAAAGAGACCACTCACCCCTTTGTAACCATGCCGCCTGCGCCGCTGCCTCAGAGCTTAAGCCCCGAGTACGCGCGGGCTAACGATGAGGTAACCATTACGGGAAAGAACTTTTACGGCACGGCGGAGAACGTACAGGTGGCTTTCCCCGGAGGCGTGGAGGCCGAGGTAGTATCGGTTACGCCTACCCAAATCGTTGCCAAGGTGCCTGCCGCCGCCGCCAACACCAGAGGACAGGTGTCCGTCACAACGGCATACGGCAGCGGACGTTCTACGTTTATTTATCGGGACAACCGCGGCATGATATTCAACTTTGACGATTTCCCCATAATTGATTGCTGGGGAGCGCTCGGTACCGCCGCCGAACAGCTAAAGGACGAAAAATCTATTAGCGATACGTACTTGAAAATAGCCGGAGAGATAACCAATGCAGGAGCTTCCGGACAAAAAGATGAGTTTGACGTGTACTACTGGCAAAATACGGGTGATGTAAACTACTTTAACCCTTACGTTGGCTCCTTAGTGCCGGGCGACGACCCCACCAAATACCAGCTGCGGTTTGAGCTCAATATTCCTGCCGAAAATCCATGGAGCGCGCTGGCGATGCAATTCATGTTTGCTCCGGCCGGCTCCACCAACGGGCCGATATGGAACGACGACAATTACCCAAAAGGATTGTACATGCCGTGGACGGCAACCGGCTCGTTCAGCACCGGCGGCAGGTGGATTACGGTATCGCTACCGCTGAAAGATTTTCACTACGACTCTTACGGCGCAGATATCGCAAAGCTACCTGCCGTGTGGGAAGATTTTACCATTTTCTTCTACCGTGGCGGCGTAGAAGGCGCCACCTGCTCGCCCGTATTCTTAGTGGACAATTTCCGTATAGTACCTATTGAGTAACCTTTATAAACCGATTAAATGATATGAAACAGAAAAAATATATCAAATGCGCCATGTTGCTGGCGGTTTTCATGGTAGCCATCGCAGCCTTTACTGCCTGCGATAAGGAAGAAGACAACGCCGTGCTGCTGGAATCTTTTGGCCCCACGCCGCTGCTGCGGGGCGAAACCGTCCGATTTATTGGAAGCAACCTCAACAGGGTAACCGCCGTGGTATTTCCCACAAGCATCGAGGTGGCGCCCACCGTGGTTTCGTCAAGCGAAATCACGGCGGTAATTCCCAGTGATGCGGAGGACGGATACATTACCCTCAGCTACCCGGGCGGAAGCATTATCACCAAAAGCCGCATCACGTACGCCGATGGGATAGCGCTTGATACGGTAGCGGGAAAAGCTGACCCCGTTCGCGCCGGAGATACCATCACCATTACCGGCGATAACCTCACGAGCGTTACCCAAGTGGTGTTTAGCGTAGATGTGGCGGTGGAAAGCAAGAATTTTCTTACGCAAAGCCGCCACGAAATTACCCTCACGCTGCCCGAAAACGCTCAAACAGGCGACGTGTACTTGCTGGCGGGCGCCTCCGAGAGTAAGCACAAAAGCTTAAATGTTGCCGGACTTTCCATTACCGGCACCTCGCCGAAAGCGCCAAAGCCGGGCAGAGACACGCTGCTGATTACGGGTACCAACCTCGATTTAGCCGTATCGGTCATCTTTTCGGGCGACGTCACGGTGGACGCCGTGCCGGTGAGCGCTACCCAAATTAAGGCCGCCGTGCCCGCAAGCGCCCTCAACGGGGCGGTTAAGGTAGTCTCTAAGGCAGGGGTGGAATATGCAAGCCCCGCTGAGGTGACGCTGTTAGCGCCGACCGGCATTACCACCACCGCCGCCCGCTACAAAGCCGGAAGCGAAGTAACCATATCGGGGAGCGATTTGGATTTGGTAACGGGAGTAACTTTTTCCGGTGGTGTGAATGCGGAACCTACCTACAACGCCACCGCCGGCAGCATTACCGTGACTATCCCGGCAACGGCAACAGACGGCGCCATCACCCTGCACTGCGTAGCCGGTGATGTAACGACCCCCGACATTACGCTGGTAAAACCTGCCATTGCGAATGTTGCCCCTGCCACCATTCAGGCCGGCGATAGCATCACCATCACCGGTACTAACCTCGATTTGGTAACCGCAGTAAAAATTGGCGGCAAAGACGGTAGTATTATCAGCAAAACCGAAACAGAAATTAAGGCAGGCACGCCGATGGATGCCAGCATTGCCGGAACGGGCAAGGAGGTGAGGCTGACGCTGGCTAACGGCGTATACGTAGCCGCCGCCATAGACGTAACGTTTCCGGCGTACTGCTTTGTGCTCGAATTTCCGGCGCCGGAGGTAGAAATTAAGGCCGGCGAGCTGCTGCGGCTAACCGTTGAAAACAGCAGCGTGTTGACCGGTGTGAACGTCAACGGCATCGCAACGCAGCATATTCTACAGGGCGGCACGCTCTACGTGCTCATCCCCAACAGCGCAAGCGGGCAAACTTCGCTCAAGCTGATTTCCGGTAGCGAAAAGGCAGAGTATACCATCAGCGTGGTTGGCGCGGGAAAAGTGGAAACCACCATTTGGGAAGGTCAAACCGATATGGGCAGTTGGGCAGGTAACATTCAGCTACCCGCCAACCTCTTCAGCGCAGTTAACGTAGGTAACACCATAAAAGTAACCGTTGACCCTGCGAGCATTGAGTCCAGCTCTCAAGGCTCGTTCAAAAACGGCTCATGGGCAGCAATTGCCGACGGCTACGAGTACTTTACCATCACAGGCGACTTCACGTTAGAGGTAACCGCCGATATCCAAACCTCGTTGCAGTCGGGTGGGTTGATTATCAGCGGACAGCTATACATTGCCACGCGTATATCCATTATTTCGGGCGGTGGTGGCAGCGAAACGCTCTGGGAGGACACTCCGGTGGAAACGGGCAGCTGGACAGGTTATGTAACATTACCAGCCGGCGCTTTTGCCGGCGCTAACGCAGGTGATAAAATTGTGGTTACGTGCTCCGATGTGGCTGCCGGCGCCCAGTGGGGTATTCGGGACGGCAGCTGGGCAAATATTGTTGACTATGCGGATATTGCAGGCAGCAGCTATGAATACGCTATTGATGCGGCAGGATTAGCCGCATTGCAGGCCTCGGGCGGTATCTTTACCGGACACGATTACACAATTACCAAAATAGAGCTTAAAAAATAATGCATAGCACAGAACGGTAGAGACGTGGCGCGCCGCGTCTCTACTGTCTGTTTTTAGTGAATGATGAAGAAAACCGTCAGCTTTCAGCTGCTAATTGTGAATTGCCTCCTGCTACTTGCGGCTTGCGTCCCCAAAAGCAAGCCCGCCGGAGAGGAGGAGGCTGTTACGCCGGTGCTGCTATCATCGGCTCCGGCAGCCAACGCCACCGTTGCAGCCACGCTTCAGGAGGCCACGCTGGTCTTTGGGCAAAAAGTAGCCATCACCAACCAGCCAAAAATAACCCTGAACGGAGGCAGCGTAGCCGGCGCAACCGCGACCGACAGCGCCCTCACCGTCCGGCTGGGCGCGCTGGAGGCTACAACCGCCTACACGCTAAGCCTCGCGGCGGGCGCCATCAAAGCCATCCCCGGCGTGATGAACACCGAGGCGATAACCGTTGCGTTCCGCACAGCCGAGGCGCCGCCCGCGCCGCCGCTGTCGCCAACGTTGGCGGTGGCTAACCCCTCGCCCGAAGCCGTAAAGCTGTACGCCTTTCTGAAAGAAAACTTTGGACAAAAAATCATTTCCGGCGCAATGGCCAACGTCAGCTGGAACACCAACGAAGCCGAGTGGGTGCACCGCCACACCGGAAAATACCCCGCGCTGAACGGTTTTGACTATATCCACCTCTACGCCTCCCCGTCGAGCTGGATTGACTACGGAAACACGCAGGTGGTGGAGGACTGGTGGAGCAACAACGGCATTGTGACCGCCATGTGGCACTGGAACGTGCCGACGGCGCAGGGCAGCAGCACGTATGCGTTCTACACGCCGAAAGGCGGAACGCCCTCCACCGCGTTCGACATTTCCAAAGCCGTGCAGGACGGAACTTACGAGCACGGCGTTGTGACCGCCGATTTGAACGCCATTGCCAACTACCTGCTGCTGCTGAAGCAAAAGAACATTCCGGTGTTGTGGCGTCCGCTGCACGAGGCCGCCGGAGGCTGGTTTTGGTGGGGCGCCAAGGGCGCTACGCCGCTCAAAGCGCTCTGGCGGCTGATGTTTGAGACCTTTGAGGCCAAAGGGCTCAACAACCTCATTTGGGTGTGGACGGCAGAGCCTAACGACGACGCATGGTACCCGGGCGACGAATATGTAGATATTGTGGGTCGCGACATTTACGGCAAGCCCACAGCGGCGGCAATGGCGGGCGAATACGCGAGCTTAAAAACCCGTTTCCCCAGCAAAATGGTAACGCTAAGCGAATGCGGCAACGTGGCGAGCGTGGCGGAGCAAGCGGCGCAAGGTGTGCGCTGGTCGTGGTTCATGCCGTGGTATGATTATGGCCGGACAAGCAGCTCCGGTGGCGCCGCCTTTAGCAGCACGGCGCACGAGCACGCTAACGCTGCGTGGTGGAGCAGTGCGTTCGCCGACCCGCGCGTGCTCTCGCGCGACGAAATAGAAGTTAAGGATTAAAGGTTAAGAGCTGATAGTTAAGAAAACTTTGTATCTTTGCGGGGAAATGCGTAATACCTGTTTTTATGCCTCGCGCCACTAACAGCTAATATTGTAGAATTATGAAACACACTATTCATTGTTCGTTGCTCATTTGCCTTGCAGCCTTGCTTTCCTGCAACCGTTCGTCGAGCGGGAATGCTTCCCAAACGGTAGCCGAAAAGCACGGGCAGCTGTCCGTCCGCGGCGCGGCGCTGGTGGACAAAAATGGCGCTCCCGTTGTGCTGCGCGGGGTGAGCTTTGGGTGGCACAACTGGTGGCCGCGCTTTTACGCCAAAGAAACGGTGGCGTGGTTAGCCTCCGACTGGAACGCTACGCTGCTGCGCGCCGCCATCGGCGTGGAGCCCGACGGCGCCTACCTCTCCGACTCCGCGCAGGCGATGAAATGCCTTACCGCGGTGGTGGACGCTGCCATTGAGCTCGGCGTGTATGTGATTATCGACTGGCACGCGCACTACATTCACACCGACAAGGCCAAGGCGTTTTTTGCGCAGGTGGCAGGCAAGTACAAGGACGCGCCCAACGTCATCTACGAAATTTTCAACGAGCCTTGGGACGACATGCCTTGGAGCGAGGTAAAAGCGTACTCCGAAGCCGTTATCCAAACCATTCGCGCCATCGACAAGGATAACATCATCCTTGTGGGCAGCCCGCACTGGGATCAGGATGTGCACGTGGTTGCCGACGACCCGATTACGGGCTACGATAACATTATGTACACGCTGCACTTCTACGCCGCCTCGCACAAGCAATGGCTGCGCGACCGCGCCGACTACGCGCTGGGAAAAAATTTACCCATTTTTGTGTCGGAGTGCGCCGGTATGGAGTCCAGCGGCGATGCGGCGATTAACCTCGATGAGTGGAGGCGCTACCTGCAATGGATGCAGCAAAACAACCTCAGCTGGGTGGCGTGGTCAATCTCCGACAAGGACGAAACCTGCTCCATGGTAGCCTCCCCCGCCTCGCCCGCCAGCGGCTGGCAGGACAGCGACCTGAAGGCGTGGGGCAAAATTGTAAAGCAAACGTTAAACCAATAAAATTATATGACGTATGAAGCACCTTCTTTTTCTATCCCTCGCCGCCCTTTGCCTTTCGTGCTGTTCGGGTGCGGATAAAGCGCAGGAAATTGCGCTGGACAACCAGTGGAAATTCGCCGTAGGCGATAACCCTCAGTGGGCGCTGCCCGATTTTGACGATAGCGGATGGGCGAGCCTCTCCGCCGCTTTCTCATGGGAAAATCAGGGCTACCCCGATTACGACGGCTTTGCATGGTACCGCCAGCAGGTTGTTATTCCGGCGGAGTGGCAAAGCAGCATAAAAAAGTATGGCGGTGTCATTGTAAGGTACGACAACGCCGATGACGCTGATGAGCTGTTTGTGAACGGAAAAAGCGTTGGCGCCACGGGCGATTTCCCCCCAAGCTACAAAAGCCGGTACGGGCAAAAGCGCAAGTACATCGTTACCCCCGAACACCTCGTGTTCGACAAACCCAACACCATTGCCGTTCGCGTGTATGACGGCGTAGGCGGCGGCGGGCTGCTGACCGCGCAAACCACCATTAGGCCAATGCAGGCTGCCGACGCGCTACAGATAGCGTACTCGTTTCCGGCAAAGGAGTGGGTGTTTATGGACGGCGAACCGCAGCAGGTGGACTTAACCCTAAGAAACGCGTCGAGCGGAAAGGCAAAGTGCAACGTAATCTTTGTGCTGAAAACGGACAAGCGCGCGGCAGTCGACAGCGTGGTAACGCCGGTGCAGCTATCGGCGGGCGAGGAAAAGGCAGCGACCGTTGCGTTTAAGCTGCCGGAGCCCGGGTTTTACCGCTGCACGCTGTACGCGGAGAGCAACGGCGTGGCGGGCGACATGGAAACGTTCAACGTTGGCTACGAGCCGGAGAAAATCGTGTCGCCGCGCGACGCAAAGCCCGACCTTGAAGCCTTTTGGGCAGCCACCCGCGCCGAGCTCGATAAGGTTGCCCCCGGCTACAAGCTGACGCTAATTCCGGAGCGCTCAACCGGCGCAAAAAACATTTACCACGTGGAGATGTCCTCATTTGGCAACGTGAGAATTGAGGGATACTACGCCGAGCCAAAGGCAAAGGGCGTTTATCCCGCCATTGCCGTGTACATGGGGTACGGCTCGGAGCCTTACTTTCCGCACACCGACGGCAACCCGGGGTATGCCGAATTTATTCTTTCCGTGCGCGGGCAGGGTATTCAGAAGGCAAAAAGCGCCTATGGCGACTGGATTGTGTGGGGGCTGGAAAGCAAGGAAACCTACTACTACCGCGGCGCGTTCATGGATTTGGTGCGCGCTGTTGACTTTTTGGCTTCGCGCCCCAAGGTGGACAAGGAAAAAATTGTGGCGGAGGGCGGCAGTCAGGGCGGCGCATTCACGCTGGCCGCGTGCGCGCTGGACAGCCGCATCAGGGCAGGCGCGCCAACCATCCCCTTCCTGTCGGACTACCGCGATTACTTTGAAATTGTTGGGTGGCCGCGCAGCTCCTTTGAGGCGTACCTGAACGAACACCCCAACCGCACGTGGGACGAGGTGTACGACGTGCTCTCCTACTTCGATATTAAAAACCTGTCCGGATGGATACGGTGCCCCATCGTCATGGCCGCCGGATTGCAGGACGAGGTGTGCCCGCCCCACACCAACTTTGCCGGATATAACCTGATATCTTCCGAAAAGCAATACCGCATTTACCACGATCAGGGGCACGGCACGCCCGCAGAGTGGCAAGACGTGAGAACGAAATTTTTTAACGACCAAACAAAATAGAGGAAAACAATGAAAAACATTATTCAAACAACAAAAACCGTGTGCACCGCCGCCTGCATAGGCCTAATGCTCTCTTGCTCGCAAAGCGCGGACTTTGTGAAGCAGCGCGAGGGGCGCTTTGAGGTTAACGGAAAGCCGTACTACTACATCGGCACCAACTTTTGGTATGGCGCCATGCTGGGCTCCACGGGGCAGGGCGGCGACCGCGACCGCCTGTGCCGCGAGCTGGATTTCATGAAAAGCATCGGCATTACCAACCTGCGCGTGGCGGTGGGCGCCGATGGCCCCGACGGGCACCCGTCTAAGGTGCGTCCGGCGCTGCAAATCGCGCCCGGCGTGTACAACGATACCATTTTTGACGGGCTTGACTTCTTCCTCGCCGAGCTGGGAAAACGGGACATGTACGCGGTGCTGTTCATCAACAACAGCTGGGAGTGGAGCGGCGGCTACGAGCAGTACCTGAAGTGGGCGCAGTACGTGCCCGAAACGGAGGACAAGATGACGTGGCCGCAGCTTCAGCGGTGGCTGTCGCAGTACGCCACGTGCGAGGAGTGCAAGCAAATGTTTTTCGACCACGTCAGGGCTGTAATTTCGCGCACCAACCGCTACACGGGCAAGAAGTACACCGACGACCCCGCCATCATGTCGTGGCAGGTGGGCAACGAGCCGCGCGCGTTCAGCCGCGAGGCCAAGCCTGCGTTTGCCCAGTGGATAGGGGAGGCGACGGCGCTCATTCGCTCGCTCGACAAAAATCACCTTATCTCCATCGGCAGCGAAGGCTTGATGGGCTGCGAGGTGGATATGGAGCTGTTTGAGGCCATTCACGCCGACCCGAACGTGGACTACCTCACCATTCACATTTGGCCCAAAAACTGGAGCTGGATTTCCGGTATCAACCCCGACGTGCTGCGGCAGCTGCTGGAGAGCAACCCGATGTACGGCGCGCCGCCCGAAGGCGCAGCCGCTTTGCCCGCGCCCGACATTGCCGCCATGAGCGACGTGGCGCGGCAGGTGGACAAGGCTATCGAAAAAACCGCCGCCTACATCGACGACCACACGGCGGTGGCGGAAAAGCTGCAAAAGCCGTTTGTTATTGAGGAGTTTGGCTACCCGCGCGACAACCACCGCTACGATTTGCAGGATTCCGTCAAGGGGCGCGACGCTTACTACCGCTACATATTTTCGCGGCTGGAGGAGTCGCATCGTGCAGCGGGGTTGCTGGCCGGCTGCAACTTCTGGGCGTGGGGCGGCTTTGGGCGGCCTGCGCACCTGTTCTGGCAGCCTTGGGACGACTACCTTGGCGACCCCGCGCAGGAGGAGCAGGGGCTGAACGCCGTGTTTGACACGGACTCCACCATTGAGCTGATTAAGGAGTACGCCGGTAGAATTAGGAATTAGGATAACATTAAAAAATGCAAATAGCCGCTTCATAATGAATTTCAATCAAAGGCAGAAAGTAGTAACCAAGGCATACGAACAGCTAATCACCCGAAAAAATAAACCCGTTCTGTTGGGTAACGGTATTTTTGAGCGTTACGAAAATCCTGTGTTGACGCGAAATCATACTCCCGTTTTCTGGCGCTACGATTTAAATCCGGAAACCAACCCCTACTTCATGGAGCGCTTTGGCATTGGCGGCACGTTCAACGCGGGCGCCATAAAGTGGAGGGGGAAGTACCTGCTGGTGGCGCGCGTGGAGGGCAGCGACCGCAAGTCGTTTTTTGCCGTAGCCGAAAGCCCTAACGGCGTGGACAACTTCCGCTTTTGGGATTACCCTATTGCAATGCCCGAAGCGGACAATCCGGCAACAAACATTTACGACATGCGCCTCACCGCCCACGAGGACGGCTGGATTTACGGCATTTTTTGCGTGGAGCGCAAAGACTCCGGCGCGCCTGCTGGCGACCTCTCATCGGCGGTGGCGGCGGCGGGGATTGCGCGCACCCGTGACTTGCTTACGTGGGAGCGCCTGCCCGACCTGAAATCGAAGAGCCAGCAGCGCAATGTAGTCCTGCACCCCGAATTTGTGGGCGGCAAGTATGCGCTCTACACCCGCCCGCAGGACGGCTTTATTGACGCGGGGAGCGGCGGCGGCATCGGCTGGGCGCTCATTGACGACATTACCCGCGCCGAGGTGAAGGGTGAGGCCATTATCAACTCCCGCCGCTACCATACCATCAAAGAGGTGAAGAACGGCGAGGGAGCGCCTCCCATCAAAACGCCAAAAGGGTGGCTGCATCTGGCGCACGGCGTGCGGGGCTGCGCGGCGGGGCTGCGCTACGTGCTCTACCTCTACCTGACGGATTTGGAGCATCCCGACAGGCTGATTGCCGAGCCGGCGGGGCACCTCATTGCGCCCACCAACGGCGAGCGCACCGGCGACGTCTCAAACGTGCTGTTCTCCAACGGCTGGATTGCCGACGACGACGGAACGGTTTTCATCTACTACGCCTCCAGCGATACGCGCATGCACGTCGCCGTTTCGTCCATCGACCGCCTGCTGGACTACTGCCTGCACACCGCCCCCGACGGCTACTGCTCCGCCGCGTCGGTGGCTACGCTGACGGAGCTGATTAGAAGAAACAAGCACATTCCGTCGGAGGCGCTATCGGATGCACTAAAGAAGTCGGAGCGGGGCGAAGATTTGGTAGCCTGTCGCGATATTGAGGATATGGTTACCAAATTAGACATTTGAGCATTACTTCATAACCTCATACTTCATACCTCATACTTATGACCATCTCCTTTAAAGAAAAAATCGGTTACGGCTTTGGCGACATGGCGTCGTCCATGTTCTGGAAAATATTCGGCATGTACCTGCTGTTTTTCTACGCCAAAGTTTTTGGCATTTCGCCGGCAGCCGCCGGCACCATGTTCCTGCTCACGCGCATCTGGGACGCCATCAACGACCCGCTCATGGGCATTATTGCCGACCGCACCCGCTCGCGCTGGGGAAAATACCGACCCTACCTGCTGTGGTTTGCCGTGCCGTTTGCGCTGGTGGGCGTTGTAACGTTTTACACGCCGGACTTGGGGGAGAACGGGCGGCTAATCTACGCCTACCTCACCTACACGCTGATGATGATGGTGTACACAGCCGTAAATGTGCCTTACGCTTCGCTGCTTGGCGTTATGTCGCCGCACCCAAAGGAGCGCAACATTCTCTCGTCGTACCGGATGTTTTTTGCGTTCGTCGGGAGCTTCATTACGTTCATGCTGCTGCAGCCGCTGGTGGACTTCTTTGCCGGCCTGTTTGATGCGGGCGCGGCCATCGTTTTCGACGCTACAAGCATCAGCCGCTCGCCTGCGGGCTGGACGGCTGCCGTGGCGGTGATAGGCGTCATCTGCGCGGCGCTGTTCTTCCTGTGCTTTAAGCTGACGCGCGAGCGGGTGAAGCCGGTGAACGAAAACGAAAATACCTCCATCCGGCAAGACCTGCGCAACCTTGCCCGCAACGCCCCGTGGTGGATTTTGATGGGGTCGGGGCTTGCCGCGCTGCTCTTTAACGCCATCCGCGACAGCGTGGCGCTGTTCTACTTTGCCGACTACATCCAAATCAGCTACAAGATGCCCGTGCTGGGCTGGACCGTCGCCACCATTTACCTGCTGGTGGGGCAGGCCGCCAACATGGTTGGCGTAGCCCTTGCCGCGCCGCTGTCGAACCGCTACGGCAAGAAAAAAACGTACATGGTAGCCATGGGCCTTGCTGCCGTCCTGAGCGCTTTCTTCTTTTTCCTCGCGCCACACCAAATTGCGTGGATAATGACGCTGCAGGTACTCATCTCCATTTGCGCCGGCTACGTGCTGCCGCTGCTCTGGAGCATGTACGCCGACATTGTCGACTATCAGGAGCTGAAGACCAAGCGTCGCGCCACAGGTCTGATTTTCTCCTCGTCGTCCATGTCGCAAAAGATGGGCTGGGCGTTTGGCGCTGCGCTGAGCGGGTGGCTGCTGGCGTGGTTTGGCTACGACCAAATGTCCGCCGTGCAACCCGACTCCGCCATTTTTGGCGTACGCCTCATGCTGAGCTGGCTACCGGCTATTAGCTGCGTGCTCGCCGTGCTGGGAATGATGTTCTATCCGCTGTCCGAAAAGCGTGTAAAGGAAATTGCAGGCGTGCTGGAGGCGTGGCGGACAAAAAGCTGTGTAAAATCTAATAAATCTGTACGCGCATGATTTACGAATAAAAAAATACATTACCTTTGCATCAAGCTTAATTTGATATCTACTCCAATGAAAATGAATAGCTAATAGTTGGTTTACGAAGCCGACACTCTGACAGCATCACGTAGCACCTCGGTTTAACGTTATTGCCTGCATTGATTTTCAGGCCTCTATTTAGCTATATCATGAGCATTATCATCAGCGATTTATCGTATCGCTACCCCAACCAAGATTTTTTGTTTGAACATTTGAATTTAGCTGTACCAAAGCAGCACAAGGCGTCCATTGTAGGGCACAACGGCGTGGGGAAGTCCACGCTGCTGCGGCTAATAGCGGGGGAGCTGCAGCCGGTTGGAGGCAGCATCGCGTCCGCCTCCCGTCCGTACTACGTTCCCCAGCACGTTGGCGCGCTGAGCAGGAGCGTCGCGGAGGTGTTGAACGTCCGGCACAAGCTGGCAGCGCTCAGCGCCATCGCCAACGGCAGCGTGTCCCAATCGGATTACGACGCGCTGGCCGACGACTGGGCAGTAGAGGCGAAGTGCCAAGAGGCGCTCGCCCACTGGCGGCTGTCGCACGTTGCGCTCAACGCGCCTGCGGACAGCCTGAGCGGCGGCGAAAAGACCAAAATGTTCTTGGCAGGCCTGCTCATCCACGCGCCCGACGTCGTGCTGCTCGACGAGCCCACCAACCACCTCGACGAAGCGAGCCGCCAGCTGTTGTACCGCTACATCCGGCAAAGCACGGCAACAATGCTGGTGGTTAGCCACGACGTCACCCTGCTCAACCAGCTGCACGCTACCTGCGAGCTGTCCGAGCGCAACATCCGCTCGTATGGCGGAAGCTATTCGTTCTACCAGTCGCAAAAGGAGGTGGAAAGCACGGCGCTAAGCGACAGCATTCATGCGGAGGAAAAAGCCCTTCGCGCGGCGCGCATCAAGGCGCAGGAGGTGAAGCAGCGGCAGGAAAAACGTCTTGCGAGAGGCGAGAAAAAGAAAACGGAGGTTATCCGATCGCTGCGGAAAAAGTTGACCAACTCGGCGGAAGAGACCGCCGCCGGACTGAAGGGGAAGCACGAGGAAATTATCGGCAGCCATCAGGCGAGGCTGTCCGACTTGAGGCAGCAGCAAGGCGCGCTGAAAGACCTGAAGATAGACTTCGACCATACGTCTATTCATTCGGGGAAGCTGCTTATTGAGGCGCAGCAAATCAACTTCGCCTACCGGCCGGAACATCCGCTGTGGGAGTCGCCGCTGGATTTCTCCCTCTACAGCCGCGACCGCATTCACCTCTTGGGCGACAACGGCTCCGGAAAAACCACGCTCGTCAAGCTGCTGACCGGCTCGCTCCGCCCGACGTGCGGAGCAATCCGGCGCGCAGACTTCCGCTGGATTTACTTAGACCAAAGCTACACCCAAACAGACGTGGCGTGCAGCATCGAAGAGCTGGCAGAGGCATACAACCGGCAGCATTTGGAGGTGCACGAGGTGAGGCTGCGCCTGAACCGCTTTCTGTTCCCCTCCCACACGTGGGACAAATCTTGCAGGGCGCTGAGCGGCGGCGAAAAGATGCGCCTCTACCTCTGCTGCCTGATGATTAGCAACCAAACCCCCGACCTCATCATCCTCGACGAGCCCACCAACAACCTCGACATCTCGAGCCTGCAGGTGCTAATTCGCACGCTCAAGAGCTACAGGGGCAGCCTGCTGGTCATTTCGCACGATAGGTATTTTGTGGAGGAGATTGGGGTGTATAGGGAAATAAAGTTGGAATAGTGTTGATTATAAGGAAAAGTTTGTATAACTTTGTGGAAAATAAATAATCATAAAATAAAATGGATAAAAAATGGCTGTCATATTGGAAAAAGAGTTTATCAGATTCTCTTAAAGGAGAGATTGAAGTAAGCAAATCGATATATTTTGAAATTGAAAATTTTGATATATCGAACTCGTCTCTATTCGACTTAAAAAAAATCAATAACATCATTAATGCTGAAGAAGATAGGATAAATAAGAAGAAAAGCGTATCTGATAAAAACAGCAAAAATTGGGTGGTTATAGAAGCCGCGAATGTGTTAATATCACCAATGAAATTAGCACCGATCTCGGAGCATCAGGTTTACTTGGGGGGTAAAAAAGCGATATTTCCTTTTTGGTACCGTGCAACACTCAACAGGCAAGGTGAATTATCCATCCCCGAGGATGTTTTTCCTGTTTTTCAAAGAAAGTTACTAGAACCACTTATTGATGAAAAAACAGAATTTGTATTTGCTTCAGTAGAAGACGTGGATAACGCTGCATGTATCGGTAAAGAAAGTTACCAAGACTATTCGGAATATATTAATTATGTGCGAAAGATTTTTCAGACTGTTGGACGGCAGCCATTGGAAGAATATACATACTCCGGCTATAAAACTGTTTATAATGGAATTATTTTATTGCCCGATGAAGAAATTAATGCAGCCATAAATATAATACCTCTTTATGAGAAAATTCTCAAAGAAAAAGAGTTGCCGGCACTGCTCAAGCATTTCATAACCCTTAATCATACATCGGAAAAATCCCCATTTGACGTATCCGAATTTATTGAATTGAACGATTTGCATGTGGGGCAAATGGGAGATACCTTTCCAATATCTATCTCGCAAAGAAAGAGTCTGTACACTTTTTTGGAATCAAAGAGTAAGATTTTTGCTGTGAATGGTCCTCCCGGAACTGGAAAAACAACTTTGCTGCAAAGTGTAGTGGCCAATAAAATGGTGGAAAATGCTATACGTGGAGGCAGCGCACCAGTTATCCTTGCCTGTTCGACGAACAATCAAGCGGTAACCAATATTATTGAGAGTTTCTCCAAATCTAACACCCAAGAAGGGGTGTTAAAAGGAAGATGGCTGCCCGAAATCGACGGTTATGCCACTTATCTCCCATCTGAAAGCAAGGATGATGTTGCATTGAAAGGCATAAATTACAAAAAACCAAGTGGCGATGGGTTATTCAAGAGAGTAGAAAATAAAGACTATTTAGAGGATGCAAAAAAGGAATTTTTACAAAAAAGCGCAGGCTATTTCCACATGCAATATATAAATATTGAGGAAGTTGTGCATAAGTTGCGAAACGAAATCATAAATATACAATCAGCACTAAAAGATGCCTCATGTAAATGGAAAAACTATTTGGATGCCGAAAAGACATTTACCACTGTTTACCTAAAAGAAAATAACGATGGTGTGAAGAATTATTACTCAGAGGACGACATATTATATGAATTACCTTTTGACGACGATATTAGCGACTTTACAAAATTAGAGGGACGAATTATTGACTATTTTAAAAACGAAAGTTTTTTCAGAAGATTATTTTGCACCCTGAATTTAAAATCTGCTATCGAAAGTAGGGCTATCGAAATTAGAATTATACTGCGAGATACGTTGATTTGTATAACGCCGGACTTTACTTTTAAGAAAAACAGCATCCTCGAACTTATTAACCACAAAATAACCATTGCAAAAAGTATCAAACAATCTATCAATGCATGGAAATCATGGAAAAAACAATACAATATTAAAGGCAATCCTCCCAAAACAGAAAAACAATATTGGGATTTTGAATATTTAAAACGCCTCCATAAAATAATCTCCAATTGCTTTTATGACGAATTAGACGTAACGGTGCGACACAAAGCATTCCAGCTGGCGCTGCATTACTGGGAAGGACGATGGCTTTTGAAATTAGAAGAAGACCTGCAAAGTCAGTTCGATAAAAAAGATATCGAGACGACAAAAAACAGATGGCAACGACAAGCAATGGTAACCCCTTGCTTTGTCAGCACATTTTATATGGCTCCAAAATTTTTCAGTGCATTTCGATTTCTAGCAAAGGGAGAAAATGGGAAAAAGATATATGATGAAATTCCTTTGTATAACTTTATAGACTTATTGATTGTAGATGAAGCTGGGCAAGTTTCTCCCGAAGTAGGAACAGCCACTTTCGCTTTGGCTAAACAAGCAATAGTAGTGGGCGATGTAAAGCAAATAGAGCCGGTTTGGAATATTCTCGAAAATGTAGATATTGGAAATTTAAAGCAAGAGAAGTTGATAAGAGATTATAACGACCCTGTTTATAAAAAAATGTTTGAAAAAGGATTTCTTGCTTCTTCTGGTAACATTATGAAAATGGCTCAAAATGCCTCAGACTTTAAAGAACCCGGGTTAAATGGAAAAGGGATTACACTTGTCGAGCACAGACGATGCTATGATGAAATTATAAGCTATTGTAATGATTTGGCATATAATGGTCAGCTAAAACCCTTGCGGGGAAAGGCAAAAAACGATGTGCTGTTTCCTCCGATGTATTGCATTCATGTGGAAGGGAGTTCGATGCCAATAAATGGTAGCCGCAGCAATCCAACCGAAGCGAAGGCAATAGTAGATTGGATATGCACTAATAAGATAAAAATAGAGGCAAAATATGGGAAAAAAGTAGAAGATAGTGTCGGGATTATTACGCCATTTGTTGGACAAAAGAATATACTACGGGATGGCTTGAAACACGCCGGATTCGATGTGAGCAAAATAAAATTGGGAACTGTTCATGCGCTTCAAGGTGGAGAAAGGCCTATCATACTATTTTCGATGGTTTATGGTAAGGGCGATACGGGAACCATGTTCTTTGACAGAGATAATAAACCCAATATGCTCAATGTGGCTGTTTCTCGTGCACAAGACAACTTTATCGTATTTGCGAACACAAATATTTTAGATAAAACTGCAAAAACGCCTTCAGGAGTGTTGGCGAATCATTTAGTTTACCAATAAAAAGGTGGAAATTAATGATAAATTGATTTCAAGAAATAATGTTTTCGAGATTAAGGCGAACAACATACCGTTGTACATCTAAAATTTTTCGAGTATGTTTGTAACTCTTTTGCAAACAAAAATGACGCGATGGCAATTTTTGAAAATGAATTAGAAAACGGCATCCTCTCCTTTTGGCTTAACCGTATGCAGGACAACGAGCACGGCGGCTTTTACGGTCGCA
>JAITQP010000254.1 GCA_031288885.1 Prevotellaceae bacterium
AACACGATAGATAGAATTACGAATTAAGAATTACGAATTAGGAATTAGGTTGCTGCAACGATGCCCGCCGAACCCTAACAGGGTTTGTTTTTCCGCCGCGACAGCCCTGAAAGGGCTTACTTTTCATAACCGCAGGTCAACGACCTGCGGAGAGGAAAATAGTCTCTCTTTCTTCTGCCTGAAAGGCAGAACATGGTAACTTTGCGTTGCGTCCTGCCTTTCAGGCAGGGGAGGAGGAAGCGTGCTGACCATCCGCAGGTCGCTGACCTGCGGTTACGAAAATTCAGCCCTTTCGGGCTGCCAGACAACCATTATGCGACATCATTGCAACAACGTCATTAGGAATTACGAATTAGGAATTAAGAATTAGGAATTAAGAATTAAGAATTAGGTTGTGACGCGTCAGCTTAATTCCTAATTCGTAATTCCTAATTCCTAATTCCTAATTCCTCTGGTACAGGTATCGTTTGATTTTGAGGGTTGAGGTTTTTTCAAAATCTGAGGGAAGGGCTACGACTACGGATATTTGCGCAAACCGACCTACCTGAGAGTTGACGTAAGCCTTTAGCTCGGCTTTTAGCTGCTCCACGAAGTGCTCGGCCTCCACGCACAGCTCGTGCAGCTTCCGCTCAAGCTCTTCGGGGTTGAAGCGCACCATGGCAACCAGCCGCCCTTTTTGCTCCACCACCAGCGACTCGCTCACGTACCTGAAGTTGTTGATGACCGATTCTATTTCTTCGGGGTAGATATTCTCGCCGCTTGCGCCCAAAATCATGTTCTTCAGGCGACCCTTGATGTAGAGGTTACCTCTGCTGTCGAGCGCGCCCAAGTCGCCGGTTTTGAACCAGCCGTCGCCGCTGAAAACCTCCGAGGTGAGCGTTTGGTCTTTGTAGTAGCCCGCCATAACGTTAGGCCCCTTTACCCATATTTCGCCCTCGCCGGTTTTGCTGCTCAGCTTGTTCAGCTTCATGCTTACGCCGTTCAGCACCGGCCCTGTGGACTGGAACTTCACCTTACCGGGCGTTGCGCCGGCAATGAGCGGGGACGTTTCGGTAAGCCCGTAGCCAATGGCGTAGGGAAAAACTTTGCCCTCCGCCAAAAATCTTTCCACAACAGGGTCGAGCTTAGCGCCGCCAATGCCAAAGAACTTGAGCCTGCCGCCAAACGTTTGGTAGAGCTTGCGGGCAGCCTTGCGGTGCATGAGCTTGCGCATCGGCGCAATGGAGTATAGAAAGCGCATCGGCGCGTTGGCGTTGAGCTGCGGCAGTATTTTCCCCCTAAATATTTTTTCGATAATCATCGGCACGGTGAGCATGTAGGTGGGGCGGATTTTTGCCACCGCAGGCAGCAGCACGCTTGGCGTAGGCGCCTTGTCGAGGTAGTACACAGACGCGCCGCAAAGCAGCGGGGTGAGCAGCCCAAAGGTGTTCTCGTAGGTGTGCGACAGCGGCAGCATCGACAGCAGCACGTCCTCCTTAGCTACCGGTTGCAGGTCGTGCGCCATGGCGAGCTGCGACGTAAGGTTGCGGTGCGTTAGCATCACGCCTTTGTTTTTGCCGGTTGTCCCCGAGGTGTAGATGATGGCGGCCAAGTCGCTCGGCTTGACGGTGTACGGCTCGACAGGCGCGGCGCACGGCGCGGCGCTTGATTGGTACACGGCGAGCGTATCCAGCAGAATGCGCGTGGCGACGTTCGGAATATTCAGCTCGTCGAGCTTGGGGCGCAGACGTTTTGAGACGAATATCGCCTTGCTGTCGGAGTGGTTGAGCACGTTTTCGATTTCCACCTTTGAGAAATCGGGCAACAGCGGCACTACTACGGCGCCCATTGCGGTAATTGCCATGTAGGCGGCGCCCCAGATGGGCATATTGTGCCCCCAGATGGCAACTTTATCGCCGGATTTGATGGAATAGGAGGAGAGCAGCTGCTGAATTTCGCCAACTTTCTCTCCCAGCTCTGCGTAGGTAAGCGGATCGCCGTCAACAAATGACAAGCAGCACCTATCGCTGTATTGTTTTACGCTTTGCTGCAGCAGCTGCTGCAGCGTTTGCGGATTATACTGCATGAAATTATACTTTAGATTTATACTATTGCGTCAGCTGTGTTAAAGCAGGCAATAATTTTGCGGCACAAAGGTAAGTCGGTAATGCGTATTTTGTACAAGCATTCTGTTAAAAATAGTTACAAGCTGGGGGTGAAATCAACTCTCCGCGCTCAAAAAATCGCCGTGTAGGCAACGTGTACCTTTGTTCCCTTTATCAGCAGCTTATCCCCCACCTTGCACCCCAGCGCGTAGGTGATGGAAAAAATTCCGGACGCTGTAGCAAATTGCGTTCCCACGCCAAAGCCCTGTAGCATGTTGAGCCTGCCGCTGCGCGCGTCGGGGTTGCCGGCTGCGGCAAAGTCGTAGAATGCGTGGAGGTATCCTTGTGGGCTGTAGAAAAAGCGCGGCTCTAAGGTGGCAATGGCGTATGCCTCCGTAAAGATGCTGCGCTCGTTAAAGCCGCGCAAGCTGCGTGCGCCGCCAACGCTGTACAGCTCGCTCTGAAGCAAGCGCTCAGCGGAGGAGCCCGAAAGGGCGGTTTTCATTTTGCCTTGCCCCCGCGCCAAAATGCTCGTGCGCCGGCTTAGCGCAAAATACCGCGAAGCATCAACCGTGCTCTCCACGCTTACGCTGGTGGCGCTGCTCGAGGAAGTTTTTGCGCTGCGCTTACCGGCGGCAAGGGCAAGGTTGGCTGCGTATCCGCTGCGCGGAAAAAGCAGGTTGTCGGTGCTGCGGAGGGAAAGGTCAACGCCGTACAGGGTGAGGTTTACCGTTGGGTTTTGCAGGTTGCTGCCGGCGTTGCTGTGCTGCTGTAGCTCCGCAAACAGCGTTGCTTTTCCGTAGCGGCTCACGTGGGCCGAAATTCCCAAACGTCCGCTCACCCGCATGTACAGCGTATCGCGGCGCTCCATGTCGAGCTGCGCGTGCACTCCGGCAATGCCCAGCACGAGGTAGGGTACGCCCGCAGCAACGCGCAGCTGCTGCGTATTTTTGTCCGTTCTGCTCCAGTCAAGCCCAAACTCTTCGCCGCCCTTGAACATGTTTGCCACAAAGAGCGAAGCCTCGCCGTTCAGCTGCAGCTCGCCGTTTTCGTCGGAGCTGAAGGCAAGCATTCCGTTTGCGCGGTTGGCTTTGCCGGTTATCAGGTAGGCGTACAGCGTTGACGACTGCTGCCTGAACTCCACCGCCGACGGTTGCGCCGTGCTCACAAATCCCAAGTCGTTAATTCGCCTGTCAACGTCGCTCACAAAGGTTTCGGAGTACAGGCGCGGCTTGCGCAAGCCCAGATGATTTTGCAGAAAGGAGCGGCGCACACGCCCGTCGCCCTTTACTATCAGCGAATCTATGGTGATGCGGTTTCCCCGCTTGAGGGTCAGCGTGGCGTAGAGGTAGCCGGAGTCGATGCGAACGTTGGCGAGCTGCGCGTGGGCAAAGGGGTAGCCGTTGTTTTCGCTGTGGCGGATAAACTTTTGCAAAACATCCTCCATGAGCGCCTTGTCGGCAGGCTTGCCCACAAATTTTTTCAGGTTAATGCCGGCGTCGCGCAGCCACTCTTGCTGTTCGCTGGTCACGTCAATGCGCTTTACAAGGGCAACGCTGTGAGCGTACGCCAGCGTAGCGATGCTGTCGGGGTGGTAAGCATTTTCGGCTGTTGCGGCGGTAGCGGCAGAGGCGGCGAGTAGGGCAAGGAGAGCGCCGGTGCGTGTTGAGCACATCACTCAAAAATGATGGAAAGCACAAAAGCGTGTGAGTACATTTTTTCTATTGCCAGAGGAAATTCCCTTACCTGTTCGTCATTGGTGTACTTTCGGCTTCCTGTCGCTGTTGGCAGCTTGCTTGAGAGAGTATTTGTCAGCCCCATAACGTACTTGAGCTCCAGCGAAAACTTAAAAAAAGCTGCGTATGCATCAACGCCTATACCGCCGGCCAGCGCAACGTCAAAAGGGTTAACCGCGATAAAAAGGTCGCGCGGTGCGTTAAATCCCTTGAATGCCGACACATCGCAGTAGGGAACAACCCCTCCTATCATGTAGGGTCTAACGTCGTTATGCCGCAAGGCTTTATACTTTAGCAGAAACGCCAGCTCCACCAACACCGATTCCACCTCCATATCCTCCTGAAGCCCGTTGCTATTATTTGCGTCATAAAAGCTCACGCTGCGCGTGCCGAAAGTTGGCCCCGCCTGCAGCCTCATGCTAAAGGAGTGGTTGATACGGTAATCCAGCAAGGCGGCTACGCCCATTGCCGGCGTAAGCGACGTTACGTCCGCA
Organism: Prevotellaceae bacterium; assembly: GCA_031288885.1. Classification (GTDB taxonomy): domain Bacteria; phylum Bacteroidota; class Bacteroidia; order Bacteroidales; family UBA932; genus JAITMY01. The sequence continues at coordinate 4,315 of JAITQP010000254.1, forward strand.
AAGTATTTGTTCTGGGGGGATGCTGAGCTGATAATTTTGTAGTCCAGCGCGCTCGCCGACACCACAAAGCCAAAGTGCACGCGCCTCGTGTAATCGTACTGCTGCTGCGTAAACGGCCGCAAAAGGAGCCTGCTCGGAAACCCCGGCGCCTTGTCGTCAAACCGGCTCGGCGTGTACAGGGGTTTTCTGCGCGACGCGGCTTCCTTGGCCTGTCCGGTGTGGATGCTCTGCCCGTTGCCAAGGTTAGGCACCAGCTGTGCGTTAGCAATGGTACAAAATCCCACCGTAATGATTATGAATATTATGAATATGCTATACTTCTTCACTTTTTTTTGCTTCATATAGTGTTGCCAAGCCTCCGCTCAGCGGGGTTGTCTTTACCATTTCAAATCCTGCGCCTTTGATTTCTGCCGCAAACGCTTGTCGTGGCGGAAATTCATCAACTGAGCATGGGAGGTAGCGGTAGGCGTAGCTGTTACGCGAAACCAGCCTACCCACCGCAGGCACAACGCTCAAAAAATACAGCTTATACAAGCTTCGTATTATTCTGTTTGACGGCATCGAAAGCTCCAGCACAAGGAGTAGCCCGTTTTGCTTCAGCACGCGCCGCATTTCCTGCAAGCCTTGCCGCCGCTGCTCAAAGTTACGAATGCCAAACGAAATGGTGACCGCATCAAAGCATTCATCGTCAAACGGGAGCAACTCCCCGTCGGCTTTAACGAGCTCAATACCCGCAGCGGACGGTTTTTGTTTGGCTATTCTCAGCATTTGCTCCGATATATCCACGCCCACAATGCGCGCGGCGCCGCTTTTTTTCAGCGCTATGGCCGAGTCGCCGGTGCCGGTGGCAACGTCGAGCACGCTCTGCGGCTTATGCCGCCTTACGCGCTTCACCATGCTTCTCCGCCACCACCTGTCAACCCCCAGCGACAGCAGGCGGTTGAGCAGGTCGTATTGCCCCGAAATGCTGTCGAACATTTCGGCTATTTGCTCTTTCTTTGTGCCGCTGCAATGCTCGTTTGGCTTCACCGGCGTAAAAATTGTCGCAGCGGCCCCTTAGGGTTAACGTAAGGCGCTAACGTGCGGTATGGTATGCGTACCTCTACTACGCCGCGCATAACCTCCGGACAACCAAAATCGCGAAAATCTGCCTGCAAAATGCTTAGCGTGGTGTCGCTAACCAGCATATTTTCGGAGGTTGTCATGGCGTTGATGTGCAGCAGCAGCGCGTCGAGGATATCGCCGCAGGCGCTCCCCAGCTCGTCGTACTCAACGGTATCGTTGCTTGCAAATCCGGCGAGCTGCTTCGAGGCGGCGGCTTGCTCCCTAAAAAAGGTTTTGTAGTCGCCCACAAACATCTCCTCCAGCGGTATGGGTTGCAGCGTGCTCAGCGCAACGGTGCGCGCCTTGCGGAGCTCGTAGCTGGGGTGCGCCCCGCCGCTATACTCCGTCATGCCGCTGTACGATATAAGCTCATCGCTCAGGTAGCTGACCCGTATCCACTCAAAGGAGTACATGTAGTCATGCTCGGGAGCGGCTTCGTTGTCCAACCGCTGTACGCCGCTGTACTGCGTGTCGGCTTGCAGCGCGTCAAAATCTGCCAGCTTAAACAGGCGGTTGAGCGAATCCTGCGCTACGGTGTTGTCCATGTTGCGCAGCTGCGGATAGCGGTAAATTTGTTTGGGGTAAAATACGGTATCCACCATCGCAACCGGCTCGTTGAGCGTAGCGCTGATGGTGGTGTAGGTAATTTGCTCCGGCGCGCGCTGGCAGCTGCACACCGGAATGGCTATGCTTGCTATAGGGAGCATAGCTCGAATGAGTGCTGCGGATGTTATCCTAAAATTTAAAAAAAGAAATTTCATGACCTCTAAAAATCATTCACCCGAAAGCATAGCATAAGCATAAAGTAGCGGACGGGTGCCGCTACTTTACTATGCTATATGCAACTACTCGCGAGGCGCTACTTTTTCTCCGCCTCGGTTTTGGTTACTTTCAGTAATTCTACCTCAAAAATGAGGGTTGAGTTCGGCTCAATACGCCCGCCGCCTTGCTCGCCGTAGGCCAGCTCGGAGGGAATCCAGAACTGCACCTTGGAGCCTTCGTTCACGAGCTGCAACCCTTCCGTCCAGCCTTTGATAACCTGATTGAGCTTAAACTTGGCGGGTTGTCCGCGCTCGTAGGACGAGTCAAATTCGTCGCCCGAGAGCAGCGTGCCGCGGTAGTTCACCTCCACCTCGTCAGTTTCGGCGGGCTTGGGGCCTTCGCCTTGGGTGATTACCTTGTACTGTAAGCCGCTTTCGGTGGTAATCACGCCCTCTTCGCCCTTGTTTTTTTCCAAAAACTCCTGTCCCTCTTTAAGATTACGAGCAAGCGTTTCGTCTTGCATTTTTTTGAAGAAAGCTTCAATTATGGCGATACTTTCCTCGTTGGTCAGCTTGGCGTTCTCGCCTTTGTTGTTCAGCACGTCGCGAATTCCGCTCGCAATGGCGTCAACATTAAGCCCTTCGATTTTCACGTTGCTCAAGCTCTGGCCAATGTTAATACCAAAAGCGTAGCTAACGGAGTCGAGCTCGCTGCTCTTTGCACTTAACCCGCTGGAAGTGCACGAAATGGACACCATGCCGCACAGGGCTGCTGTCAAAATGCCTGTTCTAATCATTTTCATGAGGTGGATAATTTGTTTTTGTTTTTAATGATAATGTGTTTGATAAAGAATTAACTCGACAAAGGTAGGAAAAAAAAGCGAAACCGAGCTCACGAGGTGTGAGAAGTATGCTTTTTGCACGTTGCGGCAATGAGCACATATCCACAAAGCGCTGCAAATAAAGTTGATATTAACGTTACCAACTTTCCTAAATTGTGCAAATCAACCACATCTATACCCCTAAAAACAACTGTGCCGGCAAAAATGGACATGGAAAATCCCATACCCGCCAGCATGCTACCGCCCGCAATCTCCGCCCACCGCGCTTTTTCCGGCAGGGAAGCCAGCTTGAGCCTAACGGCGATGAGGCTCATCAGCGTAATGCCCACGGGCTTGCCCACCACCAGCCCCAAGAAAATGCCGATGGCGGTGGCGCTTGCGAGCATACCCACCGACGCAGGGTTGATGAGGATGCCAACGTTGGCCAGCGCAAAAAGGGGCATGATGCAGAAGTGCACCCACGGGTAGGCGGCGTTTTCGGCGCGCAGGATGAACGGCGTTGCCCTGTTTATTTCGCGCTGAATGTTGCCGATTTGCTTTTGCTCCAGCTCGTTCTTCAGCAGCGGCGTGGAGGTGTTATACGCCTCCTTAAACTTTTCGAGCATAAACTTGCTGCGGGCGTAGAAGCGAATTTGGTTGATTTTTATGCGCGACGGAATGGTTAGCGCAAGTATTATCCCCGCAATGGTGGCGTGCACGCCGGAGCGCAGCACAACAAACCACAGCAAAATTCCCAGCGCCAAGTAGGGAAATGCGTAGTTGACGCGCAAGCGGCCGAGCAGCGTCAGCGCGCAGACAATAACGGCGGCGGCGATGAGAAATCCGAAGTAAATGGCGTGCGATGGGTACAAAATGGATATTGCGACAACGGTTACGAGGGTGTCGATAATGGCAACGGAGGTTATGAACGCCTTCACCCCCTGCGAAATGCGCGACCTGAGCAGCGTGAGGAGGCAAACGGTAAACGCAAGCCCCGTGGTGGTAGCAATTCCCCAGCCCGACGCGGTTTCCGCCTCTGCGCCAAAGGTGGCGGTGAAGTAGATGGCTACCGGAGCGACAAGCCCGCCAACGGCGGCAAAAATGGGCAGCCAAACGTTGCGCGACGACACCCACTCTATCACCATTTCGCGCTTGATTTCCAGCCCCAAGAAGAAAAAGAAAATAGTCATAAGCCCGCTGTTTATCCACTCCCTCACGGTGTGCAGGGGGAGAAAGCTGGCGTTGAAGCTGAACGTCAGCGTGAGGTCTTTGTCCCAAAAGCTGTGCAGCCACTGCAGCGACGGAGTGTTGGCGGCGGCAATGGCAACGGCGCTAAACGCAAGCAGCAGCGCGCCGCCGGTGGTTTGATGCTTTAGGAATTTGGCAAAAGGGCTTATAATGTTTTGAGCGCTCTGGCGCTGGATAAGCACCCGCCTTGCTCTGGCTACTCGTGATTTATTGTTCATAAAATTATTTAGATTTGATAGAATTAAAACGACCAAAAAGCGAAGACTAATGTACACTTTTTACCGCAAATATACAAGGATTTTTGTTAAGTTCGCTCAGCGATTAGTTAATCAGCTAACAAAGTTTGTGCTGCGAGCGGATGCAAAACCCGCACAGCTTGTAGAGCACGCGTGCGCCCACGGTGGCGTCCCACTCGCTGCCGTCGCGCGCGGGGGCAACCTCGCACAGGTCAAATCCCACTATCGTTTTGCCCTGCCGCACCAGCTGCCTGATGAGGAAGCTGGCCTGATGAAAGCTAAGCCCCCCGGGGACGGGCGTGCCGGTGTTGGGGCAGCAGTCGGGCGAAAGCCCGTCAATATCAAAGCTGATGTACACCTTTTGCGGCAGCGGGGCAAGTATTTTTTCGCACAAAGCCGCCCAGCTCACCTGATTAAACAGGCTTTCGTGCAGGTAGTAATCGTTGAATTGCTCTATGAGCGGGCTCGCGGCGGCAAACTCGACTTCGTCGCTGCACACGTCGCGCACGCCCACCTGCACCAGCTTTTTGACGGACGGAACGCGCGTTACGGCGTTGTACATGATGGAGGCGTGCGAAAATTCAAACCCCTCGTAGGCTTTGCGCAGGTCTGCGTGCGCGTCGATGTGCAGGACGCCGAACGCCTCGTGCACCTCGCCCAACGCTTGGAGGTAGCCCAGCGGCGTGCTGTGGTCGCCCCCCACAAGCCCCACCAGCTGCCCGCGCCGGAGCAGCGGCAGGGTTTGCTCGCGCACCCAGCGGTTGAGCGCCAGCGAGGCCTTGTTTACCCTGTCGAGGTGGGGCCTTACCTTTGCGCTGCCCTCGTCCGCGCCTTTTTCCAGCAGCGCAATGGCTTTTTCGGCGTGGCGGCGGGCAGCCTTGCCAAGCCGGCGTATTTCGGCGCTTTCGGGCAGCGTGCAGATGCCGGACGTCCACGCGTCGCCGCTATCCAAGTCAAAAAGGTCAACCTGCGCCGACGCGTCGAGCATGGCCTGCGGAGCGCCGGCAGCGCCGGAGCGGTACGAGGTGGTTGCGTCCCATGGCACGGGAAGCAGCGCCAGCAGAGCGTTGTCCGCGCCAAACGGAAGCGCAAAGTAGCTTCCGTTGGGTATTCCCACGCTGTTAGGATTAAATGTCATATTAATGTTCTGTTTTTTTGTGTTAACGCTCATACTTAAGTAAATACTTTGCCGTTTTATCTTAGATGTAGAATTTTTTTCCTGCCTCACACACCGTTTTAATTTCCAAAGGTAGGATTAAGTCAAGGTTCAAATATTGGAAATGAACACATTTTTGTATTTGTTAGTAAATAAAAACGTAGCGTTATTATGAAGCACTATCTATGTATATGTGTAGGTTTACTTTATGCGTGCTGCTTGTCTCCTGCGTATGCTCAACCTTCACCCTCGCCCTCATCTTCTCAGCCCCTTCAGCAGAAAAAAGTAGATGCAGTATTCTTTAAGAATGGTGGCGTGCTGCGCGGCGAAATTATCAAGCGAACGTCCAAAACCGGAAAAATCCGCCTGTACGACGGTAGCGTGATAGTTTTTAGAAAATCGGACGTGAAGATGATCTCCAAAATTCAGGCTCAGGAGCAAGTAAAGGATGACTCGCTGAAGATAGCCGGTATTAGCAAGCGAGTGTTGGAGGAGGAGACCGAACGGCGCCGCGAGGAGGAGGAGCTAATGGCGCTTCAGCACTTGGTGGACGCCAACATGCAGGCGAACAACTCCATGGTTTACGACGACGATAGCGAAATACGCCTGTACTCGATGATAGATGCGGGAATTGGCATAGGATTTGGCGATTTGCCGCTTCCGGAGGGTGAGAGCGCGCTCAACAAAGGCGCCAATACCCACCAGTTTATCGCCCTGCGCTACGCCGTTGGCGGGCGCGGCGACCACTTTGGCTTGGGCGTGAGCCTCGGCATTCAGCAGCAGAGGATGAGCTACAACTTGGGCATGCAGGCCGACTCCCTCGGCGTTGCGCTCCCCCTTCCGGACGCCATACCGCTGAGCTCGCTGTTTCTTCCGATAGGGTTGGATATGCGGCTGGAGTTTCTGTCCGACCCTCCCGCTTCGCCCTTTATTTCCGCCAACGCAACCTACGCCGTAAGCCTCAACACAGATACGGAAAAAGATAAGGGCGGATTTTTTACCATAAATCCGGCAATAGGCATGCGCTTTGGCCACGACGTAAACTCGCTGCTGAGCGCCGGATTTCAGCTGCACGTAAAGCCCAACGGCGATGCGGTATACTTCTTAACCCTCCGCTTTGGCGTAATATTTTAAATAGTGGTTAATAATTAGTGGTTAACGGTTAGTGGTTAACGGTTAATCAATAACCGTTAACCACTAACCGTTAACTACTAATCGTCGCTTTCACATTTTTTCGTTTTTGGCGACCTACTTGCCTAATGGTATGTGAAGATAAAGTGTTACTTTTGCCCCAATTTTATTTGAAAAAATTATGGGCTGGTTAGAAAATTTATTTTTTGATAGCGGGCTATCGGGCGGGGTTAGCGTAGCGCACTCGGTGCTGATACTTGCCTTGGCTATCAGCAGCGGCATTTTACTTGGAAAAATCAAGGTTGCCGGCATTTCGTTGGGCGTTACGTGGATTTTGTTTGTCGGCATTGCGTTCAGCCACTTTGGCATGAGGCTCGACAAGGACGTACTTCACTTTGTGCAGGAGTTTGGCCTGATACTGTTCGTTTACTCCATTGGGTTGCAGGTAGGGCCGGGCTTTTTTTCGTCGCTCAAAAAGGGCGGCATGCAGCTCAACCTGCTTGCCGTTAGCGTTGTGCTGCTGGGGCTGCTCGTAACCTGCGTTATCCAGCAGCTCACCGAGCTGCCCATGAGCACCATGGCGGGCATCATGTCGGGCGCTGTTACCAACACGCCCGGGCTTGGCGCCGCGCAGCAGGCCTGCCACGACCTGACCGGCGCAGAAAACCCCGACATCGCCACAGGGTACGCCATTGCCTACCCGCTGGCGGTGGTGGGCATTGTGGCAACCATCATCGCGCTGCGCTACCTCTTTAAAATCAACTTGTTGAAAGAGGAAAAATCGGCCTTCAGCTCGTCGGGAAATAGCAAGGACGAGCCGCGCCGGCTGTCGCTACGCCTCGGAAACCCTGCCCTTAACGGCAAAAAGGTAGGGGAAATACACGACCTCATCAACAGAAACTACGTAATATCGCGCATACGCCACAACGATGGGACGATTGAAGCGGCGCGACCGGATACCATCCTCCACCTTGGCGACGAAATGCTGGTGGTGACGTCGGTTGCGGCGGTGCCCGCCATCACGGCGTTCATTGGCGAAGAGGTGAGCATAGAGTGGATGGCCTTCAGCCCGCAGCTCATTTCGCGCCGGATACTCATCACCAAATCGGAGCTGAACGGAAAGTCGCTGGAGCAGCTGAGGGTGCGCAGCTTGGGCGTAAACATTACCCGCGTCAACCGCTCGGGGGTCGATTTGGTGGCGTACCCCTCCCTCCGCCTGCAAATAGGCGACAGGCTGACGGTGGTAGGCGCAGAGCCTGCCATTGCTGAGGTGGAGAAAAAGCTCGGCAACTCGCTCAAGCGCCTCAACGCCCCCAACCTCTACCCGCTCTTTCTCGGAATATTTTTGGGGGTAATACTGGGGAGCATTCCCTTTACCTTTTCGGGCATACCGCAGCCCGTTAAGCTGGGGCTGGCGGGAGGGCCTCTGCTGGTGTCGATACTCATCAGCTACTTTGGCCCCAAGTTTAAGCTGGTAACCTACACCACCATGAGCGCAAACCTGATGCTGCGCGAGGTAGGCATTACCATGTTCCTTGCCTGCGTGGGGCTGGGCGCCGGAGAGCGGTTTATCGACACAATTGTTAACGGCGGCTACAAGTGGATAGGCTACGGGGTGCTCATCACCCTTATCCCCATCACGGTGGCGGGCGTAGTAGGGCGGCTGCTCCTCAAGCTGAACTACTTTACGCTGAGCGGCGTGATTGCCGGCGCCATGACAGACCCGCCCGCGCTTGCCTACGCGAACGACGCGGCGGGAAATGACCTCCCATCGGTGGGGTATGCAACCGTATATCCGCTCACCATGTTTCT
>JAITQP010000016.1 GCA_031288885.1 Prevotellaceae bacterium
GCTGTGCGTCTGACGCCTTTGGCTGCGTTTTGAGGTGACATTTCATGGCGCATCCTTTGGAAATTTCGTGCTTTTCATGTAATTTTGCCCGCGCTTGCAGCCGTTATACTTTGCGCGGCATGATTTTGTGAATTGGCTACGCCAAGCTCCGGTTGCCCGTAGGGCAATAATATCAATAGAAAAAACAGAAACGGTTTATTTTCATTAGCCCGTAGGGCTTTCATGTTATTTTCGTGCTTATTAATCCCCTACGGGGAATTGAGAGAGGAGAATTTCTCATTTTTCTATTGATATTGTTCCCCTACGGGGAATAGGTGAAAACAATGTATAAAACCATGCTACATTATTACGGACTTGCTACACCGAAGAAATGTTTGCGACAGTGTCGCAAACATTAAGCTGGAGCCATTTCGTAGTGCTCATTGCAATAGAAGACGCCACTAAGCGATTGTTTTACCAGCAAAATGCATAAGACCTCAAATAATATTTACAAAAACTCAAACAACCATTTAAACCTTGAAACCATGAAACGAAAAATCTTCATTTTTGCAGCGCTGCTGCTTCCGGCGTCATACGCCGCACAAGCGCAGTACAGCTACAAGCCCTTTCGGATTGACGTAGGCGCGGGGCTTTCATTTCCTGTCAACGCTTTTGGGATAGGCGTGCTGGGCAGCGTTGAGCCGCAGTACAGCGTTGGGCCGATTGGGATAGGCGCCCGCGTGGAATACCACGTGGAGGGCTACGGAACAGAAGCAAACGGCAGCGTAACCAAGTTCAACAACGCCCTGCTGCTAACGGGCGACTATCGCTTTTCGTCCGCCACCTACCGCCCGTTTGTTGGCCTTGGGCTGGGCTCCTACCTGACCGCTGCCGACCTTTGGAATAGCGACGAGTACGGCGGCAGCAGCACGTACCGCCTCTTTGGACAAAAGGCAGGGGCAATGCTTCGCGCAGGGTTTGACCTGCCGCACTTCAGGTTTGCGCTGTGCTACCACATCACCGGAAGCGGGAAGTATGAGAACGTAAAAGTTAACTTTAGCTACCTCGCATTTACCGTGGCCGTGGGCATCGGTGGAGGGAAAATGGACTAACCGCTACCGCGTATGAAGCTGATGGACGATTTCTACAGGGTAGAGCAGGCAACGGGCGCCGACGCGGAGTTTGAGTACCGGATTGCGCTCAACAAAGAGCACTTCATTTACCGCGCCCACTTTCCGGGTAACCCCATTACGCCGGGGGTTTGCATCATTCAGCTGTGCAAGGAGCTGATGGAGCTTCGGGTGAAAAAACCGCTTTTTCTGAACAAAATTTTAAACGTAAAATTCTTGTCCGTCGTAAACCCAACGGTTTACGAGGTGGTTCAGGTGGCGTTTTCCAAAATTATCCCCTCCGAAAGCGGGTATAAATTTTCGGTGGTGGTGTACAGCGGCGCGACGCACCTCGCCAAGCTCAGCCTGACAGCAACCATACAATGACGCCGCTCCTCGAAAACGAAATGAAAAGGCTGGGGATTTGCGTGCTTATCCCCACCTACAACAACGGGCAATTTTTGGCGGCGGTGCTCGATGACGTTTTGCGCTACACCTCGTCGGTGGTCGTGGTCAACGATGGCTCTACCGACCACACGGACGCGGTTTTGGAGCAATACAGAGCCCGCGTTGAGGTTGTTTCGTACCCGCAAAACCGGGGAAAGGGCTACGCGCTGGGGCGAGGCTTTGACCGGGCGGAGGCGCTGGGCTACGCCTGCGCCATCAGCATGGACGCCGACGGGCAGCACCTTGCCGCCGATTTGCCGCTGTTTGTGGACGCCGCCAAGGCGCACCCGGGCGCAATGGTTATCGGCGCCCGCGCGCTCCGGCAAAGGAACATGCCGCAAAAAAACACCTTTGCCAACAAGCTCTCCAACTTTTGGTTTACCGTGCAAACGGGGGTAAGGCTGCCCGACACGCAAACCGGCTTCAGGCTATACCCGCTTGCACAAATGCAAGGGATGCGGGCGCTTACCTCGCGCTACGAAGCCGAGCTGGAGCTGCTGGTGCGCTTGGCGTGGCGAAATGTAGCGCAAATCCCCGTGCCGATACGCGTACGCTACCCTCCCGCAGGGGAGCGCGTAAGCCACTTCAGGCCCGGCGTCGACTTTTTGCGCATCAGCCTGCTGAACACGTTTTTTGTCTTTGCCGCTGCGTTTTATGGGCTGTGGAGGAGGGTGTGGGGGAAGTTAAGAGTTAAGAGGGTAGAGGTGGAGTGTGGGTAGAAGTTTGGCTGCGCTGCGGTTGCTTCGCTCCGCTCGCAATGACGCAAGGCGTGCATCTCTGTTAATGTAAATTTTGGTTAGATTTTATATAGCGGCGCTCAATTGATTACGAACGCATCAGCCACATTCCGTTAGGAATGTGAAAGCAGCCCCGGCAATTTACCGGATTTGAGGAAGATTTTTCCGTTGTAACGAAATCATTCAAAAGCAAACATCTTTTTTACCTCGATTTGGATAATTTGAGAAGATTATTTGTATATTTGCGACATTAATTTTAAACGAAATATTTTTGTGCCTATGACGCATACAGAGCAGTAATGCGCGCATATTTTTAAACATATTTTAGAAGCATTGAGCTTTTATTCTTCGTTATTAGAAAATCTGCCGATTTGATAATATCCAATGAAGAATAAGTTGTAGTGTTCACGCATGAGCGTGGACTTGACTTATTCCGCATAGACTTGGTTACGCCAAATACCACTTAATAGCGAGGAACAGTTGAGTTTCACGCTATTTTTATGTCCCTACGTGGCGCCCAACCACCTCCAACGGGCAGAGGAGCAGAAACCTCTCAAAACAACGGGCGGATTACTTCCCACGAAAAGCCTTTAGAGTAGAGGGAAAACAAATTCAACTTCAAAACACGATGAAAAAAACTATGATTTCCGTATGTGCTTTGCTGCTCGTTGGGGCAGCAGGCATGATGACCGCCGGAGCGCAAGGCTCCGGCAAACCCACGCTGGCCGTGCTGGTGGTGGGCATGAAAACCGACGCACAAGGCGCCAAGGTGGATGCCACCGACCTCGCGGCGTGGGGAGGGGCTAACGGGATAAACTTTGTGCAGATGGTGGACATTACCGGCGGTGTGTTCGAGATGGGGTGCAAGAGCGGCAGGGACGGCTCATGCGATAGTGATGAAACGCTTCATTGGGTAAAAGTGAACAGCTTTAGCATTGGGAAGTACCCGGTAACGCAGGCGCAGTGGAAGTACGTGATGGGGGAGCTGCCCTACATCTTTTCTTACGCCAACCCCGACTACTTGGGCGATAATAAGCCTATGATTTTCGTGAGCCATGACGACATAGTGGGTACAAACGGGTTCCTTGCAAAGCTGAACGCGCTTACGGGGAAAAATTACCGGTTGCCTACGGAGGCGGAGTGGGAGTATGCAGCGCGTGGGTGCAGCGCGGGGAGCTGCGAGAGCTATACGTACAGCGGCAGCAACACCGTTGGGGATGTGGCGCAGCACGCTGTTAACGCCCCCACCATTCAGCTGGTAGGTACAAAAGCCCCCAACAAGCTGGGCATTTACGACATGACCGGCAACGTTTGGGAGTGGTGCAGCGACAGGTATGACCAGTATTACGGTGCTGGCAGCTCGAGCGCTTTAACGAGCGCAACATCAACTTCTCCTATAGCTAACCCTACAGGCCCCAGCACCGGCTCTAACCGCGTGCTCCGCGGCGGCAGCTACGCCGACTTCGCGAGCGACGTCCGCGTTGCCTACCGCGGCTACGAGATGACCGGCGAATACTACGACAACTTCGGCTTCCGCCTCGTGTTGCCGTAGCGCTGCGAGTTTTGCCTTAGCTTTTCCTGTTGGCGGGCGGAATGAAACGAATTTCTCGGGTTGCTTTGCTCCGCTCGCAGCGACGGGGCGTGCCTCTCCGTTGGCGTAAGTTTTTATGAGATTTTATGTAAGGAGGAAGATTTTTCCGTTGCTACGAAATCATTCAAAAGCAAACATCTTTTTTACCCCAATTTGGATAATTTGCAATAATTATTTGTACCTTTGCACCATTAATTTTAAACGAAATATTTTTGTGCCTATGACATTTACAGCGCGGTAATGCGCAGACATACTTGAAAAGCATTGTGCTTTTATTCTTCACTCTCTGAAAATCTACCAATTTGATGATAGTCTATTTAAAGAAGAATAAGTTGCAATGTTCACGCTCACGCGTGAACTTGACTTATTCCGAATAGACTTGGTTCATGGTAGATACCACGGAGAGCGGAAGCAGTTGAGTTTCACGCTTTTTTTATGTCCCTACGTGGACGCCCACCACCATCAATGGGCAGAGGAGCAGAAACCTCTTAAAACAACGGGCGAACTACTTCCCACGAAAAGCCTTTAGAGTAGAGGGAAATAAATTCAATCCATTAAACAATAAAAAAGATGAAACAGAATTACAAGATTTCTTTGTGTGCTTTGCTGCTCGTTGGGGCAGTAAGCACGATGGCAATCGGCGCGCTGGGCGCCGATAAGCCCAAGCTGGCCGTACTGGTGGTGGGCATGGGAAGCGCCGCCAAGAGCGACGACTTTGCCGCCCGACTGGGCAACGACCTTAACTGCGACGGCGAGTACGAGCTGGCAACCAAGGACAACAAACCCGCCGTGGCCACCAAGCTGGCCGAGCTGCGCGGCGCGCACACGGCCAGCACACCGGTGGACACCATCGGCCTCGCCGCATGGGGAAAGGCCAACGAGATAGACCTCGTGCAGCTGGTGGTGCAGGATACTATCGCAGGAACAACGGTAGTTGCAACACGGGTAGAGCGGGTGGCGCAGCTGGTGGACTGCAGCACCGGCAAGCTGGTAGAGCGCGGAACCTACCGCATGCGTTTCGCCACTCGAGAGATGGAAGCATCAACCGGGCTGGTGATGGTGCCGGTTACCGGCGGGGTGTTTGAGATGGGGTGCAAGCCCGGCAGGGATGGTGCCACGTGCAGCCGCAGCGATGAACTGCCTCTTCACACGGTAAAGGTGAACGATTTTCGCATTGGGAAGTACCCGATAACGCAGGCGCAATGGAGGGAGGTGATGGGATGTCTTCCCAGCGAACTTACCAACAACGCCTACAAGGGCGATAATAAGCCGGTAATTTACGTGAGCTACAACGACATAGTGCACCCGGACACGGGGTTTCTTGCAAAGCTGAACGCGCTTACAGAAAAAAATTACCGCTTGCCTACGGAGGCGGAGTGGGAGTACGCGGCGCGTGGGTGCAGCACGGTGGCGTGCGATAGTTTTCAGTACAGCGGCAGCAGCAACACCAGTGAGGATGTGGCGTGGTACAACATCAGCGACAACAACCCTAACGGCCCTCAGCCGGTAGGCGGCAAAGCCCCCAACGGGCTGGGCATTTACGACATGAGCGGCAACGTTTGGGAGTGGTGCCGCGACTACTACAGCGCCAACTACTATACGACCGCCAACAACCCTTTAGATAACCCTGAGAACACAACAAGTAGTTCCACCCACGTGCAGCGCGGCGGTAGTTTTGGTAACGGCTTGAGCGACAGCCGTATTGCCCGTCGCGCCGGCTACTTCGGGCCCAGCATCCGCTACTACCACTTCGGCTTCCGCGTGGTTTTGCCTTAATTTTTCCTGAGGGCGTTCGCTCTTGCTTGTAGGTTATATAAAAATTTACATTAACGGGAATGCACGCCTTGCGCCGACCCGACCAACCTCATTTTCAACCTAATTCTTAAACAAAACAACCGCAGTAGCCCGAGATTACCCCCCACCATCTCCCCAACCTCATTACCTCATTAAACACCATTTAAAATGAGGTAATGAGGTTTGTATATTTATATTTCACTTTCACCTGCTACTGAGGTTTTGTTGGGGAAAAATTAGGTTGGGAATGAGGTTGGGGTATGGTGCTACCTAACAAGTATTTTTCGCACCCAAATTGGCATAAGCTTTACATCATGCTCAAAATCCTTTTTATCAACATGCTGAAAGTGTCCTTTG
>JAITQP010000131.1 GCA_031288885.1 Prevotellaceae bacterium
TGTGGCGGTTACGGGTGCAAAGGTAGTAAGTTAGCTTGAATGTCCGTTGGCGTTGAGCAAATCATCTACCACCTTGTTGAAATCTTTTTTCCAATCCTCATAAAACAAGCCCGTAGCGGGCCCGCTAAAGCCGGTATATATTTTCGCCACCCTGCCGTTTTTGTCGATAAAAAGCGTGGTGGGGTAGCTCGACAGGCCGTTGAGCTCGGGCAGCGCCTTTGCGACGGATTCGCTGCCTACTTTTCCGGCAATCAGTATTTCGTACGCTATGTCGTGCTGCTTTTTAAACCTCTCAACGGCAGCCTTGGCGTAGCCAAAATCGTCCTTGCGCTCAAAGGATAGCCCGAGGATTTCCGCGCCGCGCTCTCGGTTCTCCCTGTACCACTGCGCCAGATACTGCGCCTCGTCCACGCAGTTGGGGCACCATGTGCCGAGGATGGAGACCACCACCACCTTGCCCTTGTAGCGCGGGTCGGCGAGCGAAGTCAGCTCTCCGTTGGCGTTGGGCAGCCGGAAGCTGAGGCGGCTGAAGCCGCGCTTGAGCGAGGTTAAAGCGTAGGGGTTGGCTAAGGCGGCGCGGTTGTTGCGGCGACCCGCGAGGAGCGTTTTGCCCCGTGCGGTGTAGAGCGCGCCCTCAACGGCGCTGCTGTCCGTAAATGCCAGCTCGAGGTAGTAGGGCGTTAAGCCCCCGAAAGCCGATAGCTGTACGCCGCCTGCGGTGAGCGCGCCCTCGAGAAAGCGCAGGTCGCCGGAGCTGGTCAGGATGGTGCCCGTTACGGTTTGGTTTTCTGCCTTGAAAATGCCGACGTTCTGTGTCGTGTCGCCGCCTGCGCCGATGAAAAGCATATCCCACCTGCCGTCGATGGGAATGCCGGTGGGGCTGTCCGCCGGAGCAAAGCGTGGGGCGCTTCCCTGCCACGCTTTGAAGGGTACGCCGGTGTCGTTTTCGATGTAATGCTTGATGAAGCGACCCTCAAGAAGTCCGCCCGATACGCGGGCTTTTATCGCCGCATCGTAGGCGTCGATGGGGATGGTAACGCTGTCGGCAGCGTAGCGAATGCCGGTGAGCGGCGTTCGCTCCTCGCCGTTTATCAGCGTCAGCACGGCGGAGTCGGTCGCCGTATGGCGCACCTCAAACAGAAATGGCGCCTGCCTACCGTGCGATAGCGACAGCTCGGCGCGCCACGCGCCGTCTTGCAGGCGGTGGCGGTGGTGGGCGCAGCTCGCCGCCGTGAGCAGAAAGCTGACAATGGCTCCCCCAAGCATCCAGCCGGAAGAGCGTAGTGGTTTACGTTGTATCATTTTTTTTATCATTTAAAATGGTTATGCAAAGATAAATATTAATAGGAGAGGTTATACCACGTGATATAACCTCTCGCAGATTAAATTTTGAAGGGGAGCACTCTTCAGTTTACGTCAAACCAGAGTTTGGTGGTAAGCAAATCTTCGCCCTGCCTTGCTACGGCTGCGCTACGGTTTTTCCCGTTCAGCGATTGCTCTGCACCCGGGTAGAAGAAGCGCAACGGTATTTTCCCGTTGAGCACAGCCGCTGGTCCCGGCGTTAGCTGCGGATAATCCAGCCGTCGCCACTCGGCAAATGCATCCAGCCCCTGCCCGAAAAAGGCAATCCACTTTTGCTCGCCGATGGACTGCTTGTAGCTCGTTGCGTTGTACTGCACGCTGGATTGCGCCAAGTAGTCGCTAATTGTCGTAGCATCCGTTATCCCAAATTGTTGAAGCGAGGCGGTGATAGCTTGTTTGTAGTAATCTTCGGCATTTCCGGTAATATACTTGCGTTCCACCGCTTCAGCGAGGTTAAAAAGCACCTCGGCGTAGCTGTAAATCACAGCCGGCGCCGCGGGGGTCAGGAAGTAGGTACCGGGTCGGGATGTTTTTGTTAAGCCTTGCGCCGCCGCGTTGGAGGCGGAAAGCCCGTTGCCTGCGCCGATATAAGCGGAGGTGTCGCTTGGTTGCTGGGCGTACACCGGCAGGCGCGGGTCGTTCAGCGCCTTCAGCTTGTCGATAATAGTCTTCGATACGCGGTAATCGTCGCGGGTGTCGAACGCCGCCGCCTGCGGGTTGTGCTGCGGCGAGCTGGCGTAAATGAACCGGAATGCTTCGTCGTTGCTCCCAATCAAATCGGATGGGCTGAGCGCAGCAATGGTTTGCTTTGCCGGCGCCTCCTCCTTATCAGCAATGCGCAGGGCAATGCGCAGCTTTAGGGAGTTGGCAAATTTGCGCCACTTTGTCACGTCGCCACCGTAAACCACGTCGCCGGAAATGTTTCCGCCGTTGGCGTTCAGCAGCCCTACGGCTTGCGTCAGGTCAGCCAGCAGACCGGTGTACACGTCCTTTTGCGCGTCGTAAACCGGAACGAGGCTTTTGCCAACCTCGCGATAGGGAATATCTCCGTAGGTATCGGTCAGCAGCAAGAACACCCACGAGCGGAGCGTGAGCGCCACGCCCTTGTAGGTAGCGTTGGCCGTCTCGTCCGGAAAGTCGAGGATGGTGTTCAGGTCGGTGATGAGCGTAGCGTAGCCGGTGTTCCACAGGGCAACGATTGCAGGCGATGTATTTGAAAAATTATACCTGTCGGCTTCGGGGTACTGTATCTCAGCCCAGTGTTGCACAAAGAGCAGGGTTGAGCCGAAGCCGCTGTATGCCCCCCAGTAGAGGTCGGCGCCTTGCTTTTGAATGCCGGTCAGCAGGTAGGCTGGCTGAGGATTTTCGGTGGCGTTGGGATTTTGGTTAACCTCGTCCAACCAATCGCTGCACGCGCTGAGTACGCTCGTAACCAGCAACAGCAGTAGTGTGATATTTTTAGTCATGATATTTTTACGTTTTTGTTGTTAGAATTTCAGGTTGATGTTGAAGCCCAGCGAGCGGGTTGTGGGCAGCGAAAGCGTCTCCCCGCCCTGCGCGTTGCTGGTGTTGTATGCTGCCTCGGGGTCGATGTCGGTAGCGTTCCTGTAAAGGAAAGCTAAGTTTCGCGCCACCAGCGACAGGGTCAGACCTTCCAGCCCCACCTTTTTAATCAGTCCGGTGTTGAAGGTGTACCCGAGCTTCACCTCGCGCAGCTTGACGTACGAGGCGTCATAAATCCACGCCTCGTCGATGCCGTAGCATGCTGACTGGTGGTAGTCCTTGGCGGAGATGACTTTGGTGTTGGGCTTGCCGTCCTCCGTTACGCCGCTAAAAATAACGCCGTCGTCGCGCAGCACTCCATCATCGTCAGTCCACGTCAGCCCGCCAAATTCGGCGCTACGCCCGGGCACCGTTCCCTTTAGCACGCCGGCGTAGTAGCCTGTTTCGGCGCTGCCGGAGTAGATGCTTCCGCCGATGCTGGCGTCAATTAGCACGGAGAGGTCAAAATTTTTGTAGGTAAAGGCGCTGGTAAGCCCGCCCGTCCAGCTGGGTGTGAAGTGCCCCAGCACCTTGTTGTTCGGGTCTGTCAAGGGCAGCCCATTGTCGCCTACGACGATATTGCCGTTGGCGTCGCGCTTGTAGGCGGTGCCGTAGAGCGCGCCGTAGCGTTCTCCTACGGCAGCTATTACCTGTGCGCCCGCATCGCCGATAACGTAGTTCTTAAGTAACCCCTCCTTATCCAGCTCCACAACTTCGCTCAGGTTGGCGGCGTAGTTTAGCCCCACGCTCCACGTAAAATCCTTAAGCTTTACCGGCACGCCGCTCAGCTGCACCTCCACGCCCTTGTTGTTAATCTTACCGGCGTTGATGAGCTGGTATTCGTAGCCGCTGGCTGACGAGGTTTGCACCTGCAAAATCTGGTCGATGCTGTTGGTGTTGTAAAAGGCAACGTCTAACAGCGCACGGTTGCCAAGCAGCCCCAGCTCAAGCCCCAGCTCGGTGGACTGCGTTTTCTCCGGACGAATATCGGGATTTTTCTTTTGCTTGGAGGAGGTTTGTATCGGGTTTCCGTTAAAGGCCGTCTGAATGTTGTAGGTTGTGGCCAGCTGGTAAGGTTCGGCATCGTTGCCCACCTCCGCCCAACCGCCGCGCAGCCTTACGAGGTTTAGGGCGCTGCCTTGCAACCCGAACACCTCCGACAGCACTAAGCTTGCCGTTGCCGACGGGTAGAAGTACGAGCGGTTGCTGCTCGGCAGCGTGGATGACCAGTCGTTGCGTCCCGTCAGGTTGAGAAAGGCGTAGCTTTTGTAGCCCAGCTGCGCGGAGGCAAAGAGGCTGTACACCTTGAGCGCGCTGTAGTAGTTGGATGACTCCAGCGGGTCTTTGGAGTTGGAGAGCGAGAACAGGTCGGGTGCAGCCAGCTTGGTAGCCTTTTGGTAGTTGTTGGCGTAGGTGTTGCTGCGTACGTTAAAGCCTCCCAGCGCGTCTAAGCTGAAGTCGTCCGTCAGGTTGCGCGTAAAGTTCAGGATGGCCTCCGTGTTGTTTTCGCTGACGGTGTAGGCATCCTCGGTGTATGAGCCGTCGGGCGCTCCGTATGTTCCCGTTTTGATTTTATACTTGCGGCGGTCGTTGTAGTAGTCTGCTCCCGAGCGGAAGCGGAAGTCCAGCCCCTCCTGCAAGTTTACGCTAAAATGCACGTCACCGATGAGGCGGTTGCGGTTTTGCTCCACCGTGTTGTAGTAGGCGCGCCAGTAGGGGTTGCTGTACCAGTAGCTGTTCCAGCTTTGGTTCCAGTCTTTTTTCAGCTCGGCCATGTCCACCTGCCGACCAAACCAGAAAAATTGCAGCATTACGCCTGCGGCGCGCTGACCGTAGGAGCCACCCGGTAGGTTGGGCGCGTCCGTGATGATGTAGTTGACGTTGGCGCCCGCCTTAATTCGCTTGGTCAGCTGGTAGTCAGCGTTGAGCGTAAGGTTGGTTTTTTTAATCTCCGTGTTAGGCACAGTGCCCTTCTGGTCTTGAAAGTTGGCGCCCAGACGAAAGTTGTACTTATCGTCCGAGCTGGCGATGGCAACGCCGTAGTCCTGCGTTATGCCCGTTTCAAAGAAGTCCTTTACGTTGTCGGGGTGCGCCACCCATGGAGTGGCTTGCCGCACGCCATTTACCACCGGACTGTCGAACTGCGGAATGAGGCGTCCGTCGAGGCGTGGCCCCCAGCTTTCGTCCGCGCTATCGTTTATATTTCCCGATGCGCTTCCGGTTCCGTCCACGTAGTGAAACTTTCCATCAAAACCTTGCCCAAACTCGTTTTGAAATTCAGGAAGCGTAGCTACCGTGGCAAACGTTGCTCCGGCGTTGACCGTTACTCCCAGCCCCTTTTGCCCCTTGCCCGACTTGGTGGTGATGAGCACCACGCCGTGGGCAGCCCGGGAGCCGTACAGCGCGGCGGCATTAGGGCCTTTCAGCACGCTGATGGAGGCAATATCCTCGGTGTTCAGGTCAGCTATGGCGTTTCGGAAGTCGCGCGACTGGTTACCGCCGGTGGCAGCGGCAGGGTAGAGCTGCGAGTTGTCCACCGGCACGCCGTCAACAATAAACAGCGGCTGGTTGTTGCCCGCAATGGAGGTTTCGCCGCGTATCACAATGCGCGACGACCCCATGTCGCCCTGCGAGTTGGTCGTTCTCACGCCCGCAACCTTTCCGGCGAGCGCATTCACAAGGTTGGTTTCCTTGTTTGCCTCCAGCGCTTTTCCCTTGACTTCCTGCGTAGCGTACCCCAGCGACTTTTTGGCCTTGGATATTCCCAGCGCCGTAACCACCACCTCGTCGATGTAAACGGAGCTGTTTCCCAGCGTTATCAGCACGGGCTCGCCGGCGTCGTACACCTCTACCTCCTGCGTATTGTAGCCCAGCAGGCTAAGCGTAAGCGCTACGGGCAGCGGCTGGTCGGTGGAGAGCGAAAACTCTCCGCTTGCACCGGTAATTGCGCCAATGGTGCTCGATTTTATGCTGACCGCAACGCCTGCAAGGGGCTGCTGCTGTTCGTCAGCAACTTTTCCTTTTATTACGGTGGCGGCGCAGAGCGGCGCTACGCCAAGCAGTGTCGCCGTGAGGGTAAGGAAAAAACGCCTCGTGGAGGAGAGCACGTGTGTACTCTCAAAAAAAATTAGTATCTTTGTCATAAGTAAATGTTATTTTACTGCCGCCTCCTCAGTCTGCTTTGTCATGGTTGGATTGGGGAGGCTTTTTGTTATATTATATAAGAGTTAGCTTAAAAAAGTTGGATTGCGAGCGTATCGCTACGGCCCGCTACGGAGGTGAAGCGAGAAGAAACCGGAGTAAAGCGTAGAGCTTCCTGACGCTCTTTTCAGGAGGAGTATAGGTTGATAAACGTATGTACTGTGCGGAATATTGCTTATATTTGCAGCGTGGTGTGTGTGTGTGTGTGTGTGTGTGTGTGTGTGTGTGTGTGTGTGTGTGTGTGTGTGTGTGTGTGTGTGTTCATATTATGCCCTGACGGGTAAAAGCTATCCGTTGGGGAGTATATTAAGGTATGCTGGCGTAGGCTGCACATAAAAAAGTAGTTCGCTACCACTTGAGGTAATCGGCTACAAAGGTAGAGGGTCGTTTTGCTAAAAACAATACCACAAACATGGTATTTTTGCGGTGAAAAGATGATTTTCCCATTACCCCCAAAAGCAAAGTTGCCTGCACTTTCGTTGCAGGCAACTTTTAGCAGCTTACGTTTTCTGCTGACGGGCTACTCGGTGCCCAAAAGCGTCGTACGCTAACTTTTGCAGTACTTATCGGCCGCGTCGATTTTACCGGTGCCTTTTCTCCAGCACTTGCACCACGTCGCTTAGCGTGTAGCCTTTTTGGGTGAGCAGCACAAGGTAGTGAAACATCAGGTCGGCGGCTTCGTTAAGGAAGAGTTCTTCGTTGCTGTCCTTTGCCTCTATTACCAGCTCCACCGCCTCCTCGCCCACCTTTTGGGCAATCTTGTTTACCCCCTTTCGGAACAGGGCGGTGGTGTACGAGCCCTCCGGCATCTCCTTTTTGCGGGTTGCAATCAGGCGTTGGAGGTACTCAAGGAAAAGTATCCCGCTCGTGTTTTTCTCACCAAAGCAGGTGTCTGCGCCGGTGTGGCATACCGCGCCGCGCGGGTTGACTTTTACCAATAGCGTGTCGTGGTCGCAGTCCTCGGTGAT
>JAITQP010000234.1 GCA_031288885.1 Prevotellaceae bacterium
TACCTAAACCCGCTGACCGATTTTGGGTTTAAAAAGTTGTTCTACAATGAGCTGAACAAGGATTTGCTCATTCACTTTTTGAACGAGTTCATACAGGGGGAGCATATTGTTGATGTTCAGTACGGCCCCACGGAGCAGCTGGGCGAATGGGAGCAAAATCGCAAGGCGACGTTTGACATGTTCTGCACCAACGATAAGGGCGAATACCTTATCGTTGAGATGCAGCGGGCGCGGCAGGAATTTTTTGTGGACAGGGCGCTGTTCTACGCCTCCTTTCCCATACGCAACCAAGCGCCCAAGGGTAAGGAGTGGAATTACGAGCTGAAGGCGGTATATTTTATCGCCGTTTTGGATTTCGTGCTGTTTGAGGAGGCGGGCGATGAAAAGTATGTTGTAGAGCGAGTGCACCTGCTGCGCGAGCGGACGAAGACGAAGTTTTCCACTAAGCTGAACTTCGTTTTTGTGGAGCTTCCCAAGTTCAACAAGCCGGTAGATCAGCTGCGCACCAACGCGGACTTTTGGCTATTTTCGCTCAAGAACCTGTCGCGGCTCGACAACCGTCCGGCGGAGGTGCGCGGGAGGATATTCAAGAAGCTGTTTGAGGCAGCGCAAATACATATGTTAACACCAAACGAAATGGAAGAGTACAGAAAAAGCATAACGGACTACTCCGATGTTCGTAGCGCCATTAGCTACGCTGAAAGGCGGGGCATAGAAAGAGGCATGGAAAGAAGCCGCCAAGAAATTGCTCAAAACTGCGCTCTGTACGGCATGCCCATGGAAGACATTGCCAAGTTGACCAACCTTACCGTTGAGCAGCTTAAAAGCATTATTAAAAACACACAATAAATATGAACGTTGATATTTCGGAACAAGAACATGTGCGGCGACAGTCGCTGGAAAAAATTCGTGAAATGGGGGTAAACCCCTATCCTGCCGAGGAGTTTGAGGTTAACGCAGGCAGCGTGCAAATTGCCAAAGAATATTCTCCCGAAAAAAATAATTTTCAAGACATAAGCATTGCGGGGCGCATCATGAGCCGTCGCATTATGGGTAGCGCCTCATTTTTTGAGCTACAGGATGAGCAGGGGCGTATTCAGGTTTACGTGCGCCGCGACGACATTTGCCCTGCCGACGACGGGGAGAAAAAAAATTACAACACGCTGTTTAAAAAACTGCTCGACATTGGCGATATCGTGGGCGTAAAAGGCTACGCGTTCATTACCCAAACGGGCGAGCTCTCCGTACACGCCAAGGAGCTGACGCTGCTCTCCAAGTCCATCCGTCCGCTGCCCATTGTGAAGGAGAAGGACGGGCAGGTTTACGACGCCTTTACCGACCCCGAAAAGCGCTACCGTGAGCGCTACGTTGACCTGATAGTAAACCCAAGCGTGCGCGACGTCTTCGTGAAGCGCACCAAGCTCATTGGGTCGATGCGGGAGTTCCTGAATGCGCTAAACCTGCTTGAGGTCGAAACGCCAATACTGCAGCCCCTGTACGGTGGCGCCGCCGCGCGCCCCTTCAAAACGCACCACAATACGCTGGACATGACGCTCTACCTCCGCATTGCCAACGAGCTATACCTCAAGAGGCTGATTGTTGGAGGATTTTCGGGGGTGTATGAGTTTGCCAAAGATTTTCGGAACGAGGGCATGGACAGGTTTCACAATCCGGAGTTTACGCAAATGGAGATGTACGTTGCCTACAAAGATTACAGGTGGATGATGGATACCGTAGAGGCAATGGTCGAAAAAATTGCGCTGGATTTGCACGGCGACGCCAAGGTGAGGGTAGGGGACAACGTTATCAACTTTGAGCGCCCGTGGAAGCGCTTCACCATGTTTGAAGCCATTGAGCACTTCACCGGCATCGACGTTTCCCGAATGGACGAAGCCGCGCTGCGCGAAACGGCAAAAAAGCTGGGCGTAACGCCAGACCCCTCAATGGGCAAAGGAAAGCTCATTGACGAAATATTTGGCGAGTGCTGCGAGGCAAAGCTCATACAGCCCACCTTTATCATCGACTATCCGGTGGAGATGTCGCCGCTGGCAAAGAAGCACCGCAGCAACCCCGAGCTCGTGGAGCGCTTTGAGGCCATCTGCAACGGGAAGGAAATTTGCAACGCCTACAGCGAGCTCAACGACCCCATTGACCAGCGCAACCGCTTTGAGGAGCAGCTCCTGCTCGCCAAGCGCGGCGACGAGGAGGCAATGATGCTCGACGAAGATTTTCTGCGCGCCATAGAGTACGGTATGCCGCCCACAGCGGGGCTGGGCATCGGCATCGACCGCCTTGCCATGATTATGACCGCCTCGCCGTCGGTGCAGGATGTGCTGTTTTTTCCGCAGATGCGTCAGGAAAAGAAAACCGCAAAGGACGACCCTGAAGCCTACGCTGCGCTGGGCGTGCCGGAGGAGTGGATACCGGTGGTACAAAAAATGGGCTACCTTACCGTAGAGGCAATGCGGAAAGTATCGGCCGGAAAGCTGTTCAACGACCTGTGCGGCATGAACAAGAAGCACAAAATGGG
>JAITQP010000289.1 GCA_031288885.1 Prevotellaceae bacterium
AAGCAGCGCAATGGTGATAATCATTCCTTTCTCAACTATCGATAGCGAGCGAATTTTCATGCTCTACCTCTTACCTTTTAATTTTTAGTGATGCAGCTGCAATAGGGCGGGTTTGAAACCCGCCCCTACAGCTGCGAGCCATTTCCTTTTAGCGCAGCTAACTCGGCGAGCGCTCGGGCAAGGGCGGCGTCTTTTTCGGCAAGTGCAGCGGTGGTTTCGGCAAGTGCGGCAGCATTTTCGACAAGGGCAGCGTCTTTTTCGGCAAGGGCGGTAGCGCTTTCGGCAAGCTTTCGCTCCATCACCGCGTAGCTCGCGTCCCATCTGGCTTGGTCAATGTTGCGGTCGTAGATGTCCAGCTCGGCTTTCGTGTACGCGCCCTCCTCGCAGATGGCTATCGCCTGCTTTATCTCTTCGGCCTCCAGCAGCTCTTCAGGAGGCGTTTCGTAGCGCGCTATCTCCTTCAAAAAGCGTAGCCACAGCACGGCCATGCGCTTGTCCATCTGGCTCCACGTCTCGCGCTCAAACTTGGGCAGCTCCACCAGCACAAACTCCAGCCCCTCCAGCACCTGCTCGGGGTTGCTCTTTTCGGATATGCGGTAGTGGTGGTACCACTTCGTCTCCTCCTCCGCCTTGGGATGGCGGGGGAGCGTGGCGTTGACTATCGCCAGCGTGTACACGGTCTGAGCCTCCACGAGGGGGAGCGTAGGGTCGGTCTCCTTTTCCTTGTCCATCTGGCTGACGTAGGTTTTGGAGGCGTTGAACACCAGCCGCCGCGCAAAAAGCGTGTTCCACTCCAGCTGCATCTCCACGATGAAGTGGCGCCGATGGCTGTCCACGCACTTGACGTCCACAATGGAGTGCTTGGCGCGCGAGTTGCGCGGCACCTGCTCCGGCGAGAGGTACTCTATCGCCACAATCTCCTGCCCCTCCGGAAGCGGCAGCAGGGCGTTGAGGAAGCTGATGAGCAAATGCTTGTGCTCGCCAAAAACTTTTTTGAACGGGAGGTCGTACTTGGGGTCTAAGTATCGTGCCATGGATTTATGTATTTTAGGTGTTTTGTTTCGTACAAAGGTACAAAAAAATTGATTAATGATTAATGGCGCGAGGCGTGCGGAGAGGAGTTAAGAACTAAGAGTTAAGAACTTCACTTCACTCCATTTACTTCAGGATAATTTCGCTGACGATGTGGGCCTTTGCCAGCTCGTTGATGCGGAGCATTATTTCGTCGCGCCGCATGAGCACCTCGCTGCGCGCTGCGGAGGAGCTGAACTCCACAAACAGCTTCTTATCCCTCAAAAACAGCTGCTGGGTGCGCGCCGCAACGCCCTTGCCCACCACCTCCTCCCACAGCCCAAGGATGTAGGCGCGGCGCAGCATGGATGTTTCGCGCGTGTTGCTGCGTATCGACTCCAGCAGGATGTCGCCGAGGCTCATGGTGGCGGTGTGGCGCGGTGGTAGCTGACGTTTCATAAGGTGAGCTGTTTTTACGCCGACAAACTTACGCGAAAAATTCAACATTTACAAGGGGACGGAGAAATAGAATTAAACAAAAGGCATGCTATTTTTGGGAATATTCAGTACTTGTACTACCTTTGCCTCCAAAGCATAGCGTCAATAATTATGGTTGTATATTTTGAAAAGGAATACCTGCGCGAGTTGTACGAAACAGGTAGAACTACAGACAAAAAGCACCGTTTTCAGCCTGATGTGGCTGCAAAGTACAGAAAGCGTATTAAAACCCTTGAGGATGCCGCAAGGATTGAGGATTTGTTTGCCATCAACTCCTTAAGCTACGAGGTGCTCAAAGGCGACAAAGCAGGTATTTCTTCCATCAGGGTAAATAAGCAATACCGTATTGAATTTAAGGTCAGCGACAACGATGTTGAGCCATGGGTTACCGTATGCAACATATTAGAATTGTCAAATCACTATAAATAGAAGCATTATGATTACGTTAAAAGGGGTTGACCCCCGCATGATAGCCAACAACCTCACCCCGTATGAGCCAACGCACCCGGGCGAAATCCTGAAGGAAGAAATTGAGTGCCGCGGCATTTCGCAGCGCAAGCTTGCCGCGCAGCTGGGCGTTTCCTACTCCGTTCTCAACGACATGCTGAACGCCAAACGTCCGGTAACCGCCGAATACGCCCTGCTATTTGAGGCTGCGCTGGGCATTGACGCCGGTATTTTTATCCGCATGCAAGCCGACTACGATGTGCAGACAACAAAGCAAAGCAAACCGTTTGTCCACCGCCTTGCTCAAATACGCAAAATGGCGGTAGCGCTTTGATGACCAAGGCAATGTGGCGCAGCTTGCACCCCGACGTTCACTTTTCTGCCCTCACCCGTCCACCTAAAAAATACCATCATCATGGTATTTTTTTTTATGATAATTGCCCGTACATTTGCAGCGACAAATGACACAAACATGGCAAAGATTGCAAAAAAACTCACGGATTTGATAGGCAACACGCCTCTTCTCGAGCTGAGCCGCGTGGAGAAGTCCGCTCCTGCCCAAGCGCGTATTCTCGGCAAGCTTGAGTACCTCAACCCCGCGCGGAGCGTCAAAGACCGGATTGGGCTGGCGCTGATTGAGGACGCGGAGCAGCGGGGGCTGCTTACGCCCCGCAGCATTATCATTGAGCCCACCAGCGGCAACACGGGCATTGCGCTGGCGTTTATCGCGGCGGCCAAGGGCTACCGGCTGATACTCGCCATGCCGGACACCATGAGCGTTGAGCGCCGCAGCCTGCTGCGCGCGCTGGGCGCAGAGCTCGTGCTCACGCCCGGGTTTGAGGGGATGGGCGGCGCTATCCGCAAGGCGGAGGAGCTGCAGCGCCAGCACCCCGACGCCTTTATCCCCCAGCAGTTCCAAAACCCCGCCAACCCGCAAGTCCACCGCCTCACAACGGCAAAGGAAATCTGGCGGGATACGGACGGCAAGGTGGATATTTTTGTTGCGGGCGTGGGCACGGGCGGAACGGTGACCGGCACGGGCGAGGTGCTCAAGCAGTACAACCCCGCCCTGAAGGTGGTAGCGGTGGAGCCGTTTGACTCGCCGGTGCTGTCGGGCGGAAAGTCCGGCCCGCACAAGCTGCAGGGCATTGGGGCGGGGTTTGTCCCCAAGGTCTTTAACCCAAAGGTGGTGGACGAGATATTTAAGGTAAAAAATGAGGAGGCGTTTGAAACGAGCCGCGAGCTGGCCCGCCGCGAGGGGTTGCTGGTGGGCGCCTCGTCGGGGGCAGCCGCCTACGCCGCCATACAGGTGGCCAAGCGGGTGGAGAATAGGGGCAAAACCATTGTGGTCATCCTGCCGGATACGGGCGAGCGATACCTCTCCACGCCGCTCTACCAGCTTGAGTAAAAAATAACGCTTAATCTTAAATAAAAATAATGGCAAAAATAACCGTAAACGGAAAACCGCAGGAGGTGGCTAACCCAACCTCGCTTGCGCAGCTGATGGAGCAGAACAACATCGCCCAGCCCGACATGGTGTCGGTGCAGCTCAACGAAGAATTTGTGCAGCGGGAGCGCTACGCCGCCACCGCGCTGAAGGATGGCGACGAGGTAGATTTCCTGTACTTTATGGGGGGAGGGCGCAGCTGATGGACTTCACCGAAGAGCAAATCAACAGGTACAGCCGCCACATTCTGCTGCAGGATGTGGGGGTGGAGGGTCAGGAGAAAATCCGCCGAGGGCGCGTGCTGGTGGTGGGCGCGGGAGGCTTGGGCGCGCCGGTCGCGCTCTACCTCGCGGCCGCCGGCGTGGGCGCCATCGGCATTATTGACGGCGACACGGTGGACTTGAGCAACCTCCAGCGGCAAGTCATCCACTTCACGGAGGACGTGGGGAAGCCAAAGGTTACGTCCGCCGAGGAAAAAATCCGCCGGCTCAATCCGGACGTGCAGGTCGAAACCTACCAAACGCTCCTGACGGCCGGCAACGCGCTGGAGATAATACGCGGCTACGACTTTGTGGTGGACGGCACGGATAACTTTCCGGTAAAGTTTTTGATTAACGACGCCTGCGTGATGCTCAGGAAGCCGTTTTCGCACGGCGGCATCCTGCGCTTTGACGGGCAAACGCTGACCTACGCCCCCGACGCGGCGTGCTACCGCTGCCTGTTCCACGCGCCGCCGCCGCCAAACGCCGTGCCCACCTGCTCGCAGGCGGGCGTGCTGGGCGCCATTGCGGGCATGCTGGGGACTATTCAGGCGGCGGAGGCGCTGAAGTACCTCACGGGCGTGGGCGAGCTGCTGACCAACAAGCTCCTCACCTTTGACGCAAAAACAATGACCTTTAGGACGATTAAAACGAAACGTTCGGATAAGTGCCCGATTTGCGGGGCGCACCCTACGATAACACAGCTAATTGATTACGAACAGGCGGCGTGTGACATCTCCGACCGCCAAAAACACTAAACAACATGGCAGACGAAAAGCAAGCAAAAAAGCTATCCATCATCGCCTTCAGCGGCGATTTTGACAAGCTGACCGCCGTTTTTACGCTGGCAACGGGCGCGGCGGCGGTAGGCTACGAGGTTAACCTGTTCTTCACCTTTTGGGGGCTGGACGCAATTAAGCTAAAGAGAGGTCGCGCGCCCGTGGGCAAGGGGTTTTTGCCCAAGGTGTTTGGCGTTATGATGGGCGGGTTGAAGTCCGCGCCGGTGAGCCGCCTCAACTTTTTGGGCGTTAGCCCCAAAATCTTCCGCTACCTGATGCGCAAAAACAACGTCGCCACCCTCGAGGAGCTGGTGGAGGCCGCCAAGCAGCTAAACGTCAGCTTCTACGCCTGCGAAATGGCGATGCACGTCTTGGGGCTGCAAACAAGCGACTTCATCCCCGAGGTGAAGGACGTGCTGGGCGTAGCCTCGTTCCTGCGCCTCTCTGAGGGCGGACAAACGCTGTTTATTTAATTACGAATTACGAATTAGGAATTACGAATTACGAAGACGGTGTTTAATTACGAATTACGAATTACGAATTAGGAATTACGAATTAGGAATTACGAAGACGGCAGAGGGGGCGGTTTTTGTTAATTTCCCGTAGGGGATTAATATCAATAGAAACGGGTAATCCACCCAACCCCCTTCCCCGTAGGGGAATAATAGCGACCGGCGAAACGGTTAAAGCCCTACGGGCTATCAAGAACATAGGCGTTCATTTTCTATTGATATTATTGTCCTACGGACAATCGCAATGACGCAAGGCGTGCAATGGAGCGGTGGTGTGCGAGGAGGTTCCTCCGCTGCGCGCGCTCGTACCTCGCGCGCTCCGGTCGGAATGACGGTAGAGATGGCGGTTTTTGTTAATTCCCCGTAGGGGAATAATATCAATAGAAACGGGTAATCCACCCAACCCCCATTCCCCGTAGGGGATTAATAGCGACCGGCGAAACGGTTCAAGCCCTACGGGCTATCAAGAACATAGGCGTTCATTTTCTATTGATATTATTGTCCTACGGACAATCGCAAAATCACAACATGCGAAACATGGTAATTTTAATTCGTAATTCCTAATAATTCTCTCAACGATGGCAACATACCATTTGGACGTAACAAAAGAGCATTGCCCGATGACTTTTGTGAAGACGAAAATTGAGCTGAGCAAGCTCCAAAAGGGCGACGTGCTGACCGTAAAGGTGACGGCGGGCGAGCCGCTGGAGAACATCCCGAAGAGCGCCGCCGAGCAGGGCTTCAACGTTTTGTCGGTAAAGGAGGCGGAGGCAGCGGGTTTTTATAGCATTGAGATAGAAAAATGATAACCATTCCTCAGGCAATAGCGGACGGCATTGTTGCGCAGGCGCGGCGGGAGCTGCCGGACGAGGCGTGCGGCCTGCTGGTGGGCAAGGATGGCGCGGTGGCGCGGCACTACCCGCTGACCAACGTTGACCACAGCCCCGAGCACTTCTCGTTCGACCCGCAGGAGCAGTTTGGGGTGCTGCGGGAGGCGCGGGCGCAGGGCTGGCGAATACTTGCCTGCTACCACAGCCACCCCGCCTCGCCCGCCCGCCCCTCGGCGGAGGACGTGCGGCTGGCGTTCGACCCCGATATTATCTACGTTATTCTTTCGTTGCAGGAAAAAGAAAATCCGGTCATCAACGCCTTTTCCATTCGGGAGGGCGAGGTGAAGCCGGTTGAAATACAAATTAGCTAACTACACTTAAAACACAACACAACCATGGCACAAAATGAGCTGCAGCGCAGCATTACCACGTCCACCGCCAAAAAGCTGGCGACAACCACCAAAACGCCCCCGCAGATGGGCTCCATCACCCCGCGGCTGCTGCTGAAGCTGCTGCCTTGGGTGCAGGTCGACTCGGGAACGTACCGCGTTAACCGCACCAAGGTGGAGCTGAAAAAGGCGGAGCGGATTGAGGTGGAATTTTTTAACGGCGTTCCCTCGTTTCGGGCGGAGTCCTTTAGGAGGATACCGCTGTTTGCCCACATCGAGCCCGACATCGTCAACCGGCTGGCAAAAAAGTTCCAAATCGAAAGCACCGGTCTGGGCGATAACCTGATTGCGGAGGGCAAGGATAGGCAAAAATTCTTCATCGTGGCGCAGGGGCAGGTGGAAATTTCGAGCAAGGGCACGCACGGCGAGGATTTGCGCATCGCCATCCTCTCGGAGGGCGAGTACTTTGGGGAGGCCAACCTGCTGTCGGACAAAGCCGCGTCGGTGACGGTGAAGGCTATCACGCCCGCCATATTTTTTACGCTCAACAGCAACGAGCTGGAGGAAATCATTAAGGATATCCCCACGTTTAGGGAGCAGTTCCAAACGGCCATTGACGAGCACCTCCGCCTGAAGGCAACGGTGAACGCCCACGGGGAGAAGCACATTGACTTGGCCTCGGGGCACGAGGAGTACAACGTTATCCCCGAAACGTACATCGACTACGAGGAGGAGCCGCGCGAGTACCCGCTGAATACGCTGCAAACGGTGGTGCGCGTGCACACCCGCGTCACCGACCTGCACAACAACCCCTACAACCAGCTGGAGCAGCAAATGCGGCTGAGCATCGAAAGCATCAAAGAGCGGCAGGAGTGGGAGCTGATAAACAACAAGAGCTTTGGGCTGCTGGCGAGCGTGGAGCCCGGGTACCGCATCAGCACCCGCTACGGCTCGCCTACGCCCGACGACTTGGACGAGCTGCTGTCGCTGGTGTGGAAAAAGCCGTCGTTCTTTTTGGCGCACCCGCGCGCCGTGGCGGCCTTTGAGCGGGAGTGCACGTGGCGCGGCGTGCCGCCCGTAACAACGGTGGTGTTTGGCGTGCCGGTCATCACGTGGCGCGGCGTGCCCATCATCCCCAGCGACAAGGTGGAAATTCAGGGGCAATACCTCACCAACCGCGGCGTGGGGACAACGAGCTTCATTCTGGTGCGCACCGGCGAGCAGGAGCAGGGCGTGGTGGGGCTGCATCAGGCCGGCGTTTCGGGCGAGATTGCCCCCAGCCTCTCCGCACGCCTCATGGGGTTAGACAAGTTTGCCGTGGCCAGCTACCTGCTGACCAAGTACTTCTCGCTGGCCTCGCTGACGGACGACGCCATTGCCGTGCTCGAAAACGTAGAGGTGGGCTACTACCACGACTACAACAACCGTAAAACCCTCCTGAAGTAAGCGCCATGCCGAGCAACCTATTTTTGCACCTGCCGGACGGCGACGCCGACCTGAGCAGCGTTTACGAGTCGCTTCAGCGCCTGCAGGCGCCGCCCTCCTACGGCGTGGGGGACGTTTTCCCCGAGGCGGGGGAGCTGGCGGGGCTCTTTTTTGGCGACAGCGGCGGCGACGATACCCCCGCCGAAACCTCCCTCCTGCGAACGGCTGCCGAGCAGGAGTTTGCCGATACCGGCTACTCGCCCTACTCCTTTCTGCGCGACCAGCCCATCACCTACGGCGGGCGGGAAACGTTCGACGTGCAGGCCATCCGCAGGGATTTCCCCATCCTCCACCAAAAGGTGAACGGAAAAGACCTGATTTGGTTTGACAACGCCGCCACCACGCAAAAGCCCAAGCAGGTAATCGACGCCATCCGGCGCTACTACGAAAGCGACAACTCCAACATTCACCGCGCGGCGCACACCTTAGCCGCCCGCTCCACCGACGGCTACGAGGGCGCGCGGGAGAAAGTCCGGCGCTTTATCAACGCGCCCTCCGCGGAGGACGT
The DNA here is from genome assembly GCA_031288885.1 of Prevotellaceae bacterium. GTDB lineage: Bacteria > Bacteroidota > Bacteroidia > Bacteroidales > UBA932 > JAITMY01. The sequence goes on from JAITQP010000289.1 coordinate 8,167, forward strand.
TATCTTTGTGCGGGGCACCACGGAGGGGATTAACCTCGTGGCGCAAACCTACGGGCGAAAGTTCATCCAGTCGGGCGATGAAATCATCCTCTCCACCTTAGACCACCACGCCAACATTGTCCCGTGGCAGCAGCTCGCCAAGGAGCGCGGCGCAAAGCTGCTGGTCATCCCCGTCAACGACCGAGGGGAGGTGATTTTGGAGGCGTACGAAAGCCTGCTGAGCCCCCGCACCAAAGTGGTGTCGTTTGCACAGGTGAACAACACGTTTGGGACAGTTTTGCCGGCCAAGACCATGGTTGCCATGGCGCGGCGCTACGGCGCGCGCGTCCTGATAGACGGCGCGCAGTCCATCCCCCACACGCCGGTGGATGTGCAGGAGCTGGACGCGGATTTCTTTGTGTTCTCGGGGCATAAGATTTATGCGCCAAACGGAATAGGCGTGGTGTACGGCAAAAAGGAGCTTCTGGAGCTCATCCCCCCGTGGCAGGGCGGCGGCAACATGATTAGGGACGTGACGTTTGAGGAGACGACGTTCAGCGCGCCGCCCCACAAGTTTGAGGCGGGCACGCCCAACGTTGCCGACGCCATCGGGCTGGGCGCAGCGCTGGACTACGTGAGCAGAACGGGCGTCCGGTGCATCGAAAAGTACGAGCACTACCTGACGGAGTACGCCCGCGAGGCGCTGGGCAGGGTAGACGGCGTGCGGCTGGTAGGCAACCCCCGCGAGCGGGTGAGCGTAGTTTCCTTCATCATTCAGGGGATGCCCGTGCCCGAGGTGGGCTCGCTGCTGGACAAGGAGGGTATTGCCCTTCGCGCCGGACACCACTGCGCCCAACCCGCCCTGCGAGCCCTCGGCGTGGAGGCCACCGTGCGCCCCTCGTTCTCGTTCTACAACACAACGGACGAGATAGACCGGCTGGTGGAGGCGGTGAGGAGAATTGCGGCGAGAGGGTAGGGGGGAGGTTGTGCCGCTTACGCCAATGACTAAAATGTTCCGAAAAATCAAAATTTTTTGATTTTTCGGAACATTTTGGTATGTTTGTGCTCAAAATGGAGGCTACTATGAAGCGAAAAATTTCGAGCTTGCTCGTTGAATGGAAAAACAGCAAAGAGCGCAAACCTTTGATATTGAATGGAGCGCGGCAGGTGGGTAAAACCTATATTTTGGAGGAATTCGGCAAAGAACATTTTGACGATGTGGTGTACCTCAACATGGAGGTTGAGGGTGCAGTGCGCCGTTTTATTGAGCGGGAGCTGTCGCCTCGCAAAATCATTCAATTTGTAGAGGCGGCAAGAAAACAGGAAATTACGCCGGAAAGAACGTTGATTTTCTTCGACGAAGTTCAGGCGAGCGAAAGGACGCTGACCGCGCTGAAGTATTTTTGCGAGCAGACGCCCGAGTACTACGTCGTGGCGGCGGGCTCGCTTTTGGGCGTAGCTGTCCATCGCGAAAAATACTCCTTTCCCGTTGGCAAAGTCAACGAGCTGACTATGTACCCGCTTGACTTTGAGGAATTTTTGTGGGCAATGGGCTACGAAAAATTGGCCGCAGAGGTAAGAAATCACTTTGCAGAGAACAAGGCGTTTGCGGCGCACGAGCTCGCGCTGGAGCTGTATCAAAAGTATTTCATAGTGGGGGGAATGCCGGAGGCTGTAAAAACCTTTACCGAAACGGACAGCTTCTTGAAGGTACAAGCTATTCAGAATGATATACTTAATGAATACATTGCGGATATGGCAAAGTATGCCGACGCCGCTACGAGCGTAAAAATCCGCGCCTGTTACGACTCAATCCCTGCGCAGCTTGCCAAAGAAAACGCCAAATTTCAGTACAAGGTGGTGCAGCGCGGCGGCACGGCGACCATTTTTGGCGAGGCGATAGAGTGGCTTAACTTGGCGGGGATTACGCTCAAGTGTCAGCGGTTGGAGCACGGCTTTACGCCGATAAATGCGTATATGGACTTGATAAACTTCAAGCTGTATATGGGCGATATCGGGATTTTGACGCTGCGCTCGGAAATGCCGCTGCAAACCATTTTATCGCCTGTTGAAACCGACAACATCTTCCTTGGCGCCATGACGGAGAATTATGTGGCGCAATGCTTCAGAGCCAAAAATTACCGCTTGGCGTACTGGCAGAGCGAGGGTAAGGCGGAGGTTGATTTTGTGCTGCAAATAGACGGAAAGGTGGTGCCGGTGGAGGTCAAAAAAGGCAGGCGTAACCGCGCAAAAAGCTTGGGCGTTTTTATGGAAAAATACCAATCGGAGTACGCCATTCGTATTTCCAAAAAGAATTTTGGCTTTGAGAACAGCATAAAATCCGTGCCGCTGTACGCCGCTTTTTGTATTTGAGAGAAAAATTTCAGACGGGAGAATACGACGTGCTCAAGAAGCTGTCGCTGCGCGGCAACGCGGTGCTGCTGCTGCTGTCCCGCACCTCATTTTGAAGCGTCGCTCCGGTATTGGTCAATTTGGCAAATACGATTATTTCGGTTACATTTGGTAAATTATTTCAATAAAAAAGAGGTATGGTACTTAATACAGCCCCAAAGACATTGAGCAACGAAGCAAAAAACAAAGTTGCATTTGTTACGTTCATCATAGAGGAATTTGCGTCTGCCTTTAAAATGAACCGCAGGGATGCTTATCAATACCTGAAAAAGTATGGCGGACTTGACTATATCTTTGAATGCTGGTGGGCGTTGCATGTTGACAACCCCTATTGGGCATTGCGGGATATTTATAAAGTATGCTATAAAAATGGAGGGTATAGGTAAATGAGAGTTTTTCATGGCAGTGATACGCCTGTTAGAACGATTGACTTGTCTAAGTGTAAGCTGGGGCGTGATTTCGGGCAAGGGTTTTATGTAACTAAATTCTACCAACAAGCCGAAGCAATGGCCTATAGAGTTTCCAAATGGAGCGGAAAAGAGCCTGTCATTACAGCGTTTGACTTTGATGAAGTGGCATACGAAGACGATGATTTGAAGCTACTGTCATTTGATGCATACAATGAAGTGTGGCTTGATTTTATCATACTGAACCGGCAAAACAAATCACGTAAGCAAGTCCACGATTATGATATAGTAGAAGGCCCCGTTGCTGATGACGCCGTGTCAATCCGTATCGTAGACTATTTGAAAAGCAAAATATCGAAGGTAGATTTCCTTGAAGAGCTCAAATTCAAAAAACCTTCGCATCAGCTTTGTTTTTGCACTTTTCAGTCGCTGCAAACGCTTACAAGAACGATTGATTCAGCTGCCGATGATATTTACCATGTTGATGATTTAATTGTGCAGCAGCTGATGGTTGATTATGAATTATCCGATATTCGTGCCGGCGACCTGTATTTTAACTCCAACGTATATTCGCAGCTGATTGATGAAAATACAAGGCTTTACCAAAAACCATGGGGGGAGATTTATAAAGCGTTGACCGGAGAGCTGCAGCTGGAGGAGTAAAAAATTCATTTCTTTTTCTTTACCATAAAAAACACCAAACACCACAACCTAAAATTAGCCCCAACCCATGTGGATTTCTCTTTCGATTATATCGGCGCTGCTGCTGGGAGGATACGACGTGCTCAAGAAGCTGTCGTTGCGCGGCAACGCGGTGCTGCCGGTGCTGTACCTTGCCTCGCTGTCGGGCGCGCTGGTGTTTGTCCCCTTTCTGATTATCTCCGAGGTGGCTCCCGACGCGCTGACGCTGCTCTACATGCCGCGCATGACGTGGGAGCAGCACGCGCTTACGTTTGTAAAGTCCTCCATTGTGGGGGCGTCGTGGGTGCTGTCGTACTACGCCATGCGCTACCTTCCCATCACCATCGTATCGCCCATACGCGCCACCTCGCCGCTGCTCACGCTGCTGGGGGCGGTCACGCTGCTGGGCGAAACGCTCAACGCCATGCAGTGGGTGGGCGTAGCGGTAACGGTGGTTTTCTTTTGGCTGTTTTCGCGGGCGGGCAAGCTGGAGAGCATCTCCTTTGTGCGCAACAAGTGGATAATTTGCCTCTACGTTGGCACCTTTTTTGCCGCCGTGAGCGGGCTGTACGACAAGTACCTGCTGGCAAATCTGGGCGTTCCCAAGAATACCATGCAGGCGTGGTTTAACATCTACATGACGGTGGTGCTGCTTCCGTTCCTGCTGCTCAAGTGGCGCCCCGTGCGCCGCGAGAACAGGCTCGTCTTCCGGTGGACTATCCCGCTCATTGGCGTTTGCCTTGCCCTTGCCGATTTCGTGTACTTCTACGCCCTTGCCGAGCCGGAGTCGCTGGTGGCGATTGTGTCGGCGTTGCGGCGCTGCAGCGTGGTGGTACCGTTTTTGGTGGGCGCGCTTTGCTTCAGGGAGCGGCACGTGTGGCGAAAGCTGGCCATCATTTGCGGCATGGTAGCAGGCGTGTGTATGGTGGTGATGGGAAGCTGAAATTTTGCGCTTATCCAAAGAAATACCTATATTTGCCATGTCATTTAAAACCACCTAACTATGTCTATCGAAGAGCAACAGGAGCTGAAGCAAAAGAGCTACGCAGAAGCGCTTCGCTACATGAATAACGCCAAAGAGACGTTGCGGAAAGCAAAGAAAGAGGATAAATTCTACACTAACCGCAGACTTGTGCGTATTGCCTGCGAGAGGGCATACAAAGGCGTGCTCCTTGCGCTTGATGCCTACCTTACGCTGAACGATGTAGAACTACCCACGAAAAAGTGCCGCTCAATAGATTTTTACACGATGTGGAAAATAGAAGAAATAGACGACATGCTACCAAAATATTGGGTAACCGTGCATAGTATTCTGTGCTTAGGCGGTCATTCTGGTCACAGTTTAGATAGTGTTGTATTACATGCAGCTTTTGCCAACGCCTACGAAATCATCAACAAAATCAAGCCGGCAGGCTGCGATTAGGCCGTCATCCGGCAAACTCCCGTATCACCTGCTCGGCTTCGGCGATGGCGCGCTCCAGCTGGTCGTTGATAATTGTCCTGTCGAAGTGCTTGGAGAAGGAGAGCTCGTGCTCGGCTTTTGCCACGCGCTCGTCGATAACGTCGGGGTCGTCGGTGTTGCGCCCCACGAGGCGGCGGCGCAGCTCCTCCAC
>JAITQP010000091.1 GCA_031288885.1 Prevotellaceae bacterium
AGCGCGTTGTGTGCATGTCCACCACGCACGTGGCGTTTCTGCGCTTTATTGGGCAGGAGGAGCGCATTGTGGGCGTGTCGGGGGCGGGATACCTCTACGATTCGGCTATGCAGGCGGCCTACCGTGCGGGGCGCATCAGCGAGGTGGGGTACGAAAATTCGCTCAACGTGGAGAAAATTCTTGCGCTGCAGCCCGACGTTATTTTTGCCTACGGCGTGGCGGGAGAATTTTCTGCCACCGCCGCAAAGCTCAAGGAGCTGGGCTTGCAGGTGATGTACGTTGGCGAGTACACCGAAAATCACCCGCTGGGCAAGGCGGAGTGGGCGGTGGCCTTTGCGGCGCTCTTTGGGTGCGAGCCGCAGGCTATCGAAAAGTTTGCGCAGGTTGCCAGCAGCTACGAGGAGCTGACAGCGCTGGCCGCCGACGTAGCCCCCAAAACCAAGGCGCTGCTCAACGCGCCGTGGAGCGACGCGTGGTTTGTGCCGGGCGCGCTGGGCAACGCCGCCCAGCTGCTGCGCGACGCCGGTGGCGAAAGCGTGGTAGCGCTACGCAGCCAGCGCGACAGCTACCCCATAAGCATAGAGCAGGCCTACACCTACGCCCAAACCGCCGACGTTTGGCTCAACACCGGACAGGCAAAAACGCTGGACGAGCTGCGCGCCATGCACAAGCTGGTGGAGAACATCCCCGCCTTTCGCCGCGGCAGCGTGTACAACAGCGTTGCCCGCGTAAGCCCGCAGGGCGGCAGCGATTTTTTTGAGTCGGGAACGGTAAACCCTCACCTCATCCTGAAAGACTTGATAAAAATTCTTCACCCCAACCTCCTCCCCAACGATACGCTTACCTACTATAAGAGAATTACGAATTAGGAATTACGAATTAGGAATGGCGCGAAGCGTGCGTGGAGGCGGATTGCAAACCCACCTCTATTTTTCATAACACCCGTGCCTGCCCACTCCGTCATTCCGAGCGGAGCGAGGAATCTCCTCGCATGTGCAGCGTCCGCCCTTTTGTATAAGTTATATAAAGTCCAATAAAAATTTACATTGACGGAGATGCACGCTTTGCGTCATTGCGAGCGAAGCGGAGCAATCCAGAGCTCAACGAAGTTAATCCAAAAAATTCACTTCGCTCCGCTGTAAAAAACTTCTTTTCATTGCATACGCTTGGAATTCTTACTTTTTAATTCACCAGCATTTCCTTTACGCGCTCAAAGTTTCCGTCGTTGGGCGCGGGTTTTAGGTGGAGGATAGCGGACATGATGTTGTACACATCCACGTTGGACATGGGCGGCTGCGCGTAGCCCTGCTTGAAGGCAGGCCCATAGGCAAAGTATATCATCCTCATGTCGCTGCATTCGTTGTCGTAGCCGTGCGCGCCGCCGTATGAGGGCTTTGCCTGCCGGTTGTTTGCCAGCAGCCAGCCGCAGTCGGGGATGACCACAATGTCGCCCACGCGGGGGTTGGCGCCGTAGTGAAGCCGCTCCGGCAGCGCTTCTTTCTTAAAAGCGCGCAGGTGCGGCACATTTTGCAGCGCGCCGAGCGCCGCTTCGCGATGCTCGGGCTTGGTGTAGAGCAGCCCAACGGTGTAGCAAAACTGCCGCTCTATCCACTCGGGCTTGAGGTAGTCCGATAGGTAGATGGTGCGCTCCTCTGCCGTTGCCGCCATGCCGTGGTCGGAGGTGATGATGACGTTTACCTTGCCGGCGTGCGGTAGCCGGCTTATCTTGTCCATAAATACGCCCGTTAAGCTGTCTAACCGTTGAACAACGGCGCGCGTTTTGTCGTTGTCGGGGCCCGTCTTGTGGCCGGTGTGGTCGGGTTCGGAGAAGTACCACAAAATCAGGTGGGGGCGGATGGCAGGGGGCAGCGTTAGCCAGCTCACCACCGTGTCGATACGCTGCTCAAAGGGAACGCTGCCGTCGTATTTTTTCCAAAAATCTGCATATACACCTTTCACCGGCGCCTCGGAGCCGGGCCAGAAGAAGACGGCGCTGTTAACGCCCTGCGCTTTGGCGGTTACCCAAATGGGCTCGCCGCCCCAATAAGCGGGATTTTCCACCTTGTCGCGCCGCGACAGGCTGAAAGTATCGCCCAGCGCGGCGTCGTAGAACACGTTGTTCACCACGCCGTGGTGGTCGGGGTAGAGTCCGGTAGCCATCGTGTAGTGGTTGGGAAAGGTGACCGTTGGGTAGGAGCTTTGCACGTACTCCGCCTTTACGCCATGCTGACGGATTTTGTTCAGGTTGGGCGTGTCGTAGAGGTCGCAGTAGTCCCACCGGAAGCCGTCCATGGACAGCACAACGAGGTAGGGTTTCTCCTGCTTGCAGGCGCTCATAGCCGCCAGCAGGACGAAAAGCAGGGGGTAAATCTTGTTCATGATTATCATAGGGTTGGAGAATTAAAAAATATACCTTACGCCAACCTGCGAGCGCCAGCGCGAGTAGAAATCGGAAATTCCGTAGAGCGTGTCGCCTGCGGGTTTGGTGAACTGGAACGTCGGTGTTCCGTTGCCATCTACGCTCTTTACGGCAATCGGGGTGTAGGAGTACGCCGCGCTGCTGTATGTCCCCCACGCGCGGTTGAGGAGGTTGCCGATGTTGAGCACGTCAACCGAAAGCTGGATGGTGTTGCGTCGTCCGCCCACGTTGACGAAGAAATCTTGGGCAATGTGCAGGTCAAAGTGGTTCTCAAACGGCGTCAGCAGGCTGTTGCGCTCCGCGTAGCTGCCTTTTTTGCTTTTCAGGTCGCTGTGGGCGTTTATCCAGCTGCCCAAGTCGGCGCGCTGCTGGTCGGCGGTGGCGGTTACCGCTCCGCTCAAGCTGGTAATATCTGCAAACTTCATGACCGCCAGCTCAGCGTCGGTGGGGATGTAAATCACATCGTTGCCTGACGCTCCGTCGCCGTTGATGTTATTCTGGTAGCACAGGCTGTAGCGACTTCCCGATTGTCCGCTGTAGAGTAGGCTCACGCTGGTGGCAAAGTGCTTGGCGTACTCTTTCCGGTAGGATATCTCCCCAATGATGCGATGCGGCACGTCGAAGTCAGCCCACGAAAGCTCGGGGTTGTTGGCGCCCTGCCAGTTTTCGTTGTACTGCCAGTTGGAGAGCGCTTGGCTTGAGGTGCCGTCGTTCATGCCCTTGGAGTGCCCAAAGGTGTATGCCGCCATCAGGTTCAGGCCAAAGCCAAAGCTTTTTTCCAGCTTTCCCGTCAGGTTGTAGGTATAGCCTTCGCTTGAGTTGCCGAGGTAAACGATACCCGTGTACTCGCTGGTGTAGGGTTTGCCGGTGGCGGGGTTAACAGCCGTCTGGTAGAGCGGTCGCAGGTCGCCGCCGTTTTGCAGCAGCTTGCCGCTTTCCTCCACCACAAGATTTTTGTAGAGCACGTTGTTCAGCGTTTTGGAGTACAGCGCCTCCACCGTTGCCTTTACGCCGTACGCAAAGGTGCGGTCTGCCGCAAGGTTGATGCGGAATACCTGCGGGAACTTGAAATTCTTATCCACCACGTCTATCTCCGACGTCATTCTTTCCGAGGGCTGATACTGCCTGTTCGGGTCTATTTGAAACCTGAAGCCGTCGGCTACGGCCGCCGCCATGTCGGCGGCTTGCAGGCGCGTGCGGCTGTACTCTACGCCGGTGTTGGAGAAGCTGTTGGAAATCCACACAAAAGGAATGCGCCCCGTGAATATCCCTGCGCCGCCGCGGAGCAGCGTCGTGCGCTCGCTGTCCACGTACCAGCGGAAGCCTGCGCGGGGCGACAGGAGGACGGACGTTGCGGGCATCTGGTCGGTTGCCAAACCATACTTGGCGGCTATCTCCGATGCGTTGAACGCGGCGTTGACGTTCGGCTTGTCCATAAAAATGGGGACATCTGCGCGCAGCCCGTACGTGAGAGAAAAGCGGCTACCCGCCGTCCACTTGTCCTGCGCGTAAAGGGACAGCTGTCCGGCGCTGAAGCGGGGCGCCCACCGCTTGCTCCCCGTAACGTCCTCGCGCGAAAAGGAGTAGTTGTACTCGTAGGGCGGGGCTTCGGTCGCCGTCCCGATGGACAGAAAATCGTCCATTGAGCTGTAAACGTACGAGCCGTAGTTTTCGCGGATAAACAGGTTTTCCATGGTGAAAAATTCGTTGTGCGTCCCCACCGTAATTTCATGGTTGCCCTTGTGGAGCGTAACGTTGTCGGTGATTGTCCAAATATCCTGATGGAGGTAGTTGGCGGGCGAGTAGCGCTCCGACCCCAGCTCTACGGTGCGGCTGTTGGGGAGGTTTATCTTCACGTAGGGAATAGCCTGCCCGGGAATTTCCCTGAAGTCGCGGACAGAGGTGAAGCCCGCGCGCAGCTCGTTGAACCATTCCGGCGAAATTTGCGAAGTCAGCTCCGCAATGACCGAGTGGGTGGCGTTGTTCATCACGTAGCCGTTGTTATTCAGGTGAAGCGCGTTGGCGGTATTGCTAAAGACGAGCTGCGAGCCGTTTAGGTAGCTGTAGCGCGCCGAGAGCTTGTTTTTGCTGTTGATATTCCAGTCCACCCTTCCAAGCAGGCGGGTGGACTTGGTGTCGATGTCCTGCGTGCCATAGCCGCCACCGTCATAGCCGCCGGTCAATTCCTTCAGCTTCGCTACAATTTTGTCAGCATCTTCCTTGGTGATGTTCGATTCGCTCCCTACGTTATACGCCGAGGGGTAGGACTTTAGGGCCTGCTCTGCGTTCACAAAAAAGAACAGCTTATCCTTTATCACGGGGCCGCCAAAGGTCAGCCCGTAGGTTTTGTCGGATTGCTCCGAGAGCTTCTTCCGCTCGGGCACATCTTTTCCGGCGGTTGTCCCGATAAAACTTTGGTTGTTGTAGTAGCCGTACGCCGAGGCGCGAAATTCGTTGGTGCCGCTCTTGGTAATGGCGTTGATGCCGCCGCCCGTAAAGCCGCTTTGCCGCACGTCGAAAGGCGCAATCACCACCTGTATTTCCTCAATGGCATCCAGCGAGATTGGGTTTGCGCCGGTTTGCCCACCGTTGGTGCCGCTCGCCGCCAGCCCAAACACATCGTTGTTCACCGTCCCGTCGATTTGGAAGCTGTTGTAGCGGTTGTTGCTCCCCGCAAACGACATGCCGCTTCCGCCGGCGCCAATGGAAACGCCCTGCGGCGTAAGCTTTGCCACGTCGTATATGCTGCGCGAAATGGAGGGGATAAAGCCGATTTCCTCGCGCGTAAAATTCTCCGCTGCACCCGTGCGCTGTAGCTCAAACGGACGTTCGGCGGTAACCGTCACGTCCGCCAGCGCCGTTACCGATTCGGACAGGGTTACATCAACGGCAATCGATTCGCCGAGCGGCAGGTAAATATCGCCCTTCGAGAAAGGGTGGTAGCCCAGAAAAGTCACCTCCAGCGAGTAGGGGCCCCCTGGTCGCAGCCCCTGCATCAGGTAGCGACCGCTGCTGTTGGTCATCACGGCGTAGCGCGTCCCTGAGGGCTGATGCACCGCCGTCACTATCGCGCCCGTGACGGGAGCGCCAACGCCGGATACCACCCCGTTAATTGTGGAGGTTGTCACTTGCGCGTGTAGCGAAAGCGCGCAAAAAAAGCCAAGTGCTGTACTTGTAAGGCAAATTGTCAATTTCTTTAAGTCCATTTTGAATAGTTTTTGTAGTTAGACAATAAAACAATTTTTCGGGGACAAAGGAACGATATACAAGTTACAAAAACATTTCCACAAAAATACAAGGTTGCTAAAGATTTATTTCAACAAGCGCATAGTTTTGCAAGTTCTCCGTTAGCAAGGCAACATTAAGCAAGACGAATTTATCCACTTATATTGTGGAATAGGAAAATTAGTGTTATTTTTGTTGCGATTAAAAACGAATATGGAAGTAAAGTTTGATAAAAAGTACTTGCAGGAATTGTACGAAACCGGTACAACCACGGATAAGAAACACCGTTTTCAGCCGGAAACAGCAAAAAAGTACAAGAAAACAATCATCATATTGAAATCCGTTTCATGTGTTGAAGACCTTTTCCTGTACAATGCTTTACACTATGAGAGGTTGAAAGGCGACAAAGCCGGTTTGGAATCTGTCCGTGTAAACGATCAATACCGAATTGAATTCAAAACAACAAAAGTAACTTCCGAAACAGCTGTGACAGTGTGTAATATTATAGAATTGTCAAACCATTACAAATAGAAACATTATGGCAGATATGAAATTCGGGTTTACCCCCACGCACCCCGGCGAAGTGCTGAAGGACGAAATTCAGTACCGCAAAATATCGCAAAGCCTCTTGGCAAAGCAAATGGGAATGTCGTACAAAATCTTGAATGATATACTCAACGAACGTCGCCCGATTACCACCACCACGGCAATGATGTTTGAAGCGGCGCTGGGTATTCCGGCCTATTCTCTTATTAACATTCAAACCGAGTATAGCTTGCAGGTTGCAAGCCGCGATAAATCTTTTCTTAACCGCCTTGCAAAAATTCGCAAAATGGTGGCAGTATTTTGAGGCGCCGAGAAACCGCAACTCCGTAGAATAATAAGAAGAAAGCTACCATCACATGACGGTAGCTTTGGCACCGCAGGCTTGACTTAATAGTCAATACACCCACGGTCAATTGAGCTGAATTATTTCTAAGATGCAAGCGCAAACATGAAAAAGCAGGCGAAGAAAACGAGTAGCATCACCATCAGAGATTTTGCGGAGGACGTCAGCGCGTTTTCGCTGCTGGCAATTCGCTCCACGGAAACCGACACGCGCTTGGCGTGGCTGCTCAACCGTGCGCTGCACCTCGACTTTGTGCACTGCAAAGATTTGTGCGGCAAGGCGCAGGACAGCCCGCAGCACCCCACTTTGCTCAACGAGCGCGAGCTCGACGAGCGTCGGCAATTTGCGGTTTTTCACGCCGCCGACAGCCTTTCTCACCGCTCATACCACCTGATTGCCAACCGGCAGGACGGCGAGCCGCTCATCAAGAAGATGGCGCAGGTGGACTACCTGCTGAAAATTTCGGAAGCCTTGCAGGCCGACGAGCTGGCTGCGCTTAGCGCAACCATCCGCGCCATCTCCGGCGTGCAGGCGTGCATTGCCGTTTCGGACGAGCTCAAGAACAACCCGCAGCTGGTTACGCTTGAGGCGTAGCAGGCAAAGGCGCGCGCGTTGCTTCACTTCATCAAAAACTCCCGAGTTCCGCTCAAATTCCCGTCAATGTAAATCTCCGCCATGTAGGCGCCTTTGGCAAGCTTCATGTCCTTAGCGTCAAAAAATATGCAGGTTTCCAGATCCTGATTTTGGTAGTCCACTTCGCGCTTGGCCGAGTACGCCAGCGGCTGCTCCCCTACCTCCAAGGCGTCCTCAGCATCGCTGCCGGCCAGCACCGAGCCGTCCGGAGCGACAATGCGCAGGTAAACAAGGCGGATGCCGGCGGTTGCGATGGTATTTTCGTTAATGGTAAAGCAGGCTTTCAGCTTTTTAGAGCGGCTGGCGGAGTACGTGTCCTTGTCGCGGCTGTTCAGCCCGCCTGCCTCAACGCCGCGCACCTTTAGCACGGAGCCTTTTTCAACCTGCGACGACAGGTTTTCGTTCTCCTTGCTGAGCTTCATATTTTCCTCCTGCGAGCTTTGCAGGTTTTGCTTTACCTCCATATTTTCCGCCAGCAGCTGCTGGCTCAACGTGTTGAGGGAGTCTATCTGGCGGATGTAGCTGCGCATGATGTCGCGCAGCGTGTTCGCCTCCTTTTCAAACTTCTGGAGCTCGGCGTAGCGTAATCTTTCGGTGGAGACAACCTTTTGCAGCAGCGTCTGTATTTTTGCCTTTTCGGTTGCCAGCTCCTGCTCTATGACGCTGTTGGTGGTCTTCAGATCCTCGTACTCCAGCAGCATGTTGCCCAGCTTTTCCGAGATGTTGTCGCGCTCGTCGGACAGCTGCTGGTTGAGGTCTTCCAGCTCCCGCGATTCGCGCACGTACCAGAACGTAACGCCCGCAAGCGCCACCAGCAGCAGCAAAATGGCCAGCTTGTACCCCCCATGGGATGATTTTTTCTTTTCCATCTTTTCCATCGTTTCCATAATGATTTTTATTTTGTGATTTTTTAATACTATAATATAGCCTCTCAAACGGCTTCCGTCGTCAAATCCCTGAAAATCTCCTCGAGCGCTTTTTCCTGCCGCTGTACAATTTTCAGGATGGTGATATTTTCCTTTACCGAGCGCTGAAATATGGCCGGACGAATATCCTCCGCTCCGCGCGCCGTGAGCAGGAAGGTGCGGGGCGCGATTTTTTCGGCGCGCGCCACGCCGCTCACCTGCGCAAAGACTTCCGCGCTCGCCTCCTCCAGAAACTCCACCTCCACGGCGTTTGCCGCGCCCAGCGCCTGCTGCCGGACGTGCTGCGGCGTGCCCTGCGCCACAATTTTGCCCTCGCTGATGATGATCACCCTGTCGCACATGGCCTCCACCTCCTGCATGATGTGGGTGGAGAGGATGACCGTTTTTTCGCGCCCCTCCCGAACGATAAGCTGCCGGATTTCCGACAGCTGGTTGGGGTCGAGCCCCGCGGTGGGCTCGTCGAGTATCAGCACCTCGGGCTTGTGCAGCAGCGCCTGCGCCAGCCCCACGCGCTGGCGGTAGCCCTTGGAGAGCTGCCCTATTTTTTTGTGCGCTTCGCGCGAAAGCCCCGTCAGCGCTATGGCGTCGTCAACGGTTTTGGGGAGCTCCTTTTGCAGCCCGTAAACGCCGGCTACAAACTCCAGAAACTCGCCCACGTACATGTCCAAGTAGAGCGGGTTGTGCTCCGGCAGGTAGCCAACCATCCGCCTTGCCTGCAGCGGCTGCTTCGCCACGTTGAAGCCGCCCACAAACGCCTCGCCCGACGACGGAGGAATGAAGCCTGCCAGAATTTTCATCATGGTGGACTTTCCCGCGCCGTTTGGGCCCAGCAGCCCCACCACCTGACCCCGCCCAACCTCAAACGAAACGTGGTCTAACGCCGCCTGCGCTCCGTAATACTTCG
>JAITQP010000096.1 GCA_031288885.1 Prevotellaceae bacterium
GTTGTGGGTGCGGTGGTTGCACGCTTCGCGCCCCTTCCCTTCCCCCCACCGCGCCGGCATTCCGAGCGCAGCGAGGAAACTCCCCGCACACAGCCGGCCCGTGTGCACGCGTCGCGCCATTCCAGTCCAGCGCGAGGTGTGCAACGGCGCGACGCGTGTGATGGCGCGAAGCGTGCGGGGACGGCTGTGTGCGAGGAGATTCCTCCGCTCCGCGCGCTCGTTCCTCGCGCGCGTCGGTCGGAATGACGGCAGGGGGCGGACGGCGCTGGGGGTGCGGTGGTTGCACGCGTCGCGCCCCTTCCCTTCCCCCCACCGCGCCGTCATTCCGAGCGTAGCGAGGAATCTCCCCGCACACAGCCGTCCCGTGTGCACGCGTCGCGCCATTCCAATCCGGCGCGAGGTGTGCAGTAGCGCGAAGCGTGCGGGGGCGGCTGTATGCGAGGAGATTCCTCCGCTCCGTGCGCTCGTTCCTCGCGCGCGTCGGCCGGAATGACGGCAGGAGGCGGACGCGGGGCGTGCTGTCCGTGATGTTCCGTCCCTACGGGACGGGACGGCGCGAGGCGTGCATCTCCGTTAGTGTGAATTTTTGTTGGTAATCACTCTCCACCGATTTTCAGTAGGGCAAAATCGCTGTTGCGGGCGGCGCAGATGGGGTTAACCAGCGTTATGGCAAGTTGAGCTTCAGCTGACGGCAGGTTGGGGATAACCGTCGTGAGAATTCCTTTGCGGGTTTGATTGCCTGAGAGCGTTGCTACTGGAGGCTCCAGCTGACAATCGGCAAACTCCGTGTGCTTTTTCCCTCCCTGATAGCTAAGGTAAAACGCTTTTAAGCTTACCGGAAGCTCCGGATGGTCAAAGTTGATGGCATAGCTGTCCGGATTGTGGATGGTGAACGGGAGGTGAAGCGTATCGCCGGATTTCAGGGTTGCGTCAGGTAAAGCATACGTAATTTTTACCCGATTGACCGATTGAAATTCTTTTGCAAAATAGCCGTGGAAAACGTGCCCGTTTACTTCATATTGCTGCGATTTGGCGTCGCTATACTGGCAAATGAAAACCGGCTTTCCTTGGTGCAACAGCTCTTTTTCCCAAATGTCGAATTGAGTTTGCCGGCTGTTGACAGCGCTCAGCACAAATGCCTCGTTTTGGGTGAAAAAATGGTAGTTGGACGCCCCCTGAAAAGATCCGGTAAATGCGACCGGCAAATCTCCGGCTACCGCTTTAACGGCCATATTCTTTTCCTTTTTTCCGCTGAACCCTAATCGCTCAGGCAGTAAACCGGTCAGCAGCAAAACGCGGGCTGCCACAATCACAACCAACGACCACGCCACCCAAGTTTTTACGTAGCGCAGCAGCGGTTGGCTTTTCAGGCAGGCGGAGTAAAGCAAAATAATCATGGGAACGGAGCATATCATCGTCCAGTGAGGCTCAACATGCCCGCGAAACGACGAGACCCAGAAGAACGCAATAAAACCGGCTATCAGGAAAAACATCCCCCTCTCAAAAGCATCTTTTGGCTTGAATTTTACCATTCCATAAGCGACCGCCCCCAAGGTCAGCGGGTTAAACACCGCTAACTGGTTTGGCAAGTACTCAAGAAAGTATTTCCACCTAAAGCTGCTGCTTCGGTCGCTCAAGTGGTATTTTAGGCTGGGGTAATCGTTGGCTATTTGCCAATAAACGTGAGGCGCAAAGAGTAGAAGTCCTCCTACGCCGGCCAGCCAAACTTTATAGCGGGTAAGTAGGCGCGGGTTGGAGAGGAAAATTAACCCGAAAACGACGGCTGCGTGGTACTTGCTGTACATCATTCCTGCCGCGGCAATGGCCAAGCAAAGGGTGTTGAGCCAAGTTTCTTTTTGCAGAAATCGCTTGTAGCAAAACAAAAACAACGTTGTAAAGAACAGCAGCGGTGCATCAGGCGTCGTTATAAACCCATATACCTGAAACATGACCAGAGAGGCTGAAATGGTAAAAAACAGGGCAACTTTGGAGGCGGTGGGCGCTTTGTCGGAGATGGCTTTCCAAATCAGGAGAAGCGTAAAAAGTTGCAGCACGATGGTAACAAAGCGGACAGCTAAGTTGCCGTCAAAGAGCAAGCCGGAAAGAAAAATCATCCACCCAACCATGGGCGGGTGGTCAAAATACCCCCATGCCGGATTTTCCCCGTACAGAAAATAGTACGCTTCGTCGCTGTGAATTTCAGTAAAAATTGCCTGAGCAAGATTAACGCACGTCCAAATTGTTAAAATAAGTACAAATGAACAGCAAAAGTGTGAATTTTTGCAATGGGGGGGGGTATTTTTTATGTTCATTTTCGCATTAAGGTTGTATGCTACTATTCATTGATTTCACTGATTTCAGCAGTGCGCTCAACATCCACCCTCCGCTACTTCTCCTGCTTGTGCCTGCCGAACATGTGAATGTGCGCTCTGGTATTGGGGAAAATTCCCCGCTTAGCCGAGCGCACATCCTCAATAACGTAAAACACGTTGGGGTCAAAATCGGTAATTATTTGCTCCACCTTGCCGATGGACTTCCGGCTCACCACCGTGTAGATGAGGTTCACCTGCCCAACCTTGCCCTTGCCGTTGATGAGCGTTGCGCCGTAGCCGTTCTCGTTTAGGTGCGCAACCAAATCATCCCCGTTTTTGGGCGTAATGACGCGCACAAAGTAGATGCCGATAGCTATTCGCTCCTCTATCATCATGCCCACAAAGTTGCCCATTGCGAAGCCCGCAGCGTACGCCACGTAGCAGTATATGTTGTTGGCGTGCTGCATGATTTGGCTAATCACCAAAATCCACACAAAAACTTCAAAGAAGCCGAGCAGCGGCGCTACCTTTTTGTGCCCCTTGGATACAAAAATAATGCGCATTGTGCCCAGCGTTACGTCCAGAATGCGGGAACAAAATATGATGAGGGGTAACGCTATGTACACAAAAGTCATAGACGAGGTCACTTTACTTTTTCACTATTTGCTCGGTGTATACTTTGTCGCCAAAGGCAAAGCGCACAAAGTAGGTGCCCGGCATGGTGGGGGCGTAGCTGTAGGTGTACTCTCCCGCCGTTTGGAATTCGTTGTGCACAATTTTGCGCACGCATACGCTGGTAATGGTGTATACCCCAATGTTCACCTTTGCGTCGTAGGGTAGCTTATAGGTAATGGTTGCTGCATCCTGTATGGGGTTTGGGTAGATGTCGTACTTCACTTCGGGTAGCGCTACCTCCGCAGCTTGCACGTCGCCCGCGTTGCTTGCGTTCACCGGAGGCGCGGTCAAGGCCGCCACGTTCACGTATGACGAGTTGCTCGCGTTAGCCGGTTGCGCGGCATTTTCCCCCGTGAGCTGCTCCGTGATGTGCTGGATGATTACGAAAACCGGATAGCGGAAATCTTGCGAGTACCACAGGTATTTTACCTCCGTAGTGTTCACGGCGCTGCCGTAAAGCCGTTTTTGCGCCTCCGTGGTTTTCACGCGCAGCACGTTTTTCAGCGTAACGCCGTTGGGCAGCTTCAGCGTGCCGTAGCCGTCAACCTCCGAGGAGTAGGTGCCTTCCACGGCGGTTTTGCTGTTGCCTTGGGCAATGTACCCCACAAACTCGCCGCTGTGCTGGTCAAGATACCCAAAGGGATACCTCGTTTTGAGCACAGGCTTTTCGAACACTATGTTATACCCGTGCGCCGCATACCCGTAGTAGTCATTTCCGTACGGCGTAACGTCAAACTGGAAAAGGATGTTGCCGTCGTTGCGCACGGCGATGTGCTCGCCGTTGCTCTCAAGCGCCTCCGTGTGGATATTTCCGGTTACTTCGCACGCGCTGAAATCCCACGTTACGTTAGCGCCGCTCTCCCCGGGATCTACGGTGGTTACTTGGCGTGTTTGGTGCACGTCGCCCACCTGAAACCCATGCTTTGCATAGGTTATCGTAAAAGCTGGTTGCGCCATGCCGGATGCGGCGGCAAGCAACCCAGCTGTAATAGCTGTAATCTTTTTCATATTCATGATAGCTGTTATTTTTGATTTGAAGTACAAATGTACAATTTTATAGTAAAAAAAACAATTTTGAAAGGCTGATTTTTATTCACCAACAGCTAAGCGTACGTTTTGAGCGGCAGCTTGCCGTCCAGCATTTGGATAACGTTCTCCACCAGCGCCGTCATTTCGTCCTCGCCCGGGTATACGAATACCGGCGCAATGAAGCTGGTCATTTGCGTGATGTAGCTGGTGACCGGCTGGTTGTGCGCAATTCCGCCGGTAACTAAAACTGCGTCGACGTTGCCGTGCAGCACCGCCGCCGCCGCGCCGATTTCCTTGCCTATCTGGTAGCACATGGCGTTTAGCACCAAGCGCGCCTGCTCGTCGCCCTGATTGGCGAGCGCCACCACCTTTTGGGCGTCGTTGGTGCCCAAGTGCGCCACCAGCCCTCCGCTGCCCACGAGCATTTTTGAGAGCTCGGTTTTGGTGTATTTTCCGCTAAAGCACGCCTCAAGGAGCTGCAAGGCGGGTGTTGTGCCCGACCGCTCGGGCGAGAACGCGCCATCGCCGCCAACGGCGTTGTTCGTGTCCACCACCTTTCCCTGCCGGTGCGCGCCAACCGAAATGCCGCCTCCCAAGTGCGCCACGATGAGGTTTACCTCCTCGTATTTTTTGCCGTGCTCGCGCGCGTACGTCCGCGCAATAGCCTTTTGGTTGAGGGCGTGAAAGGTGGACTTGCGCGTAAAGAGGGGCAGGCCCGTAACTCTTGCCACATCCTGCATTTCGTCCACCACCACCGGATCGGCAATGTAGGCTTTGGCGGCGGGCAGCGAGCGGGCAATGTCGTCGGCAATGAGCGCGCCGAGGTTGCTGGCGTGCTCGCCGTACTTTGCCGAGCGCAGGTCGGTTTTCATGGCCTCGTTAACCTCGTAAACGCCGGACTCCACCGGCTTCACTATCCCTCCGCGGCCTACCACCACGCTTATTTCGCTCACGTTAACGCCCGCCTTTTTGAGCTCGGACAGGATTACCTCCTTGCGAAACGCGAATTGCTCCGCCACGTTTGCGAAAGGCTTCAGCTCGTCGGCGCTGTGGCGCAGCGTGACTTGAAAGATGTTTTTGTCCTGCTCAAAAACGGCAATTTTGGTGGATGTGGATCCCGGGTTGACTGCTAATATTTTCATCGTAGCGTATGATTTAGTTGGTAAATTCACTTATTTTTTTGCCATTAGCGACCCCAGCGCAATGGAGTAAAGCTTGGTGAGGGTTGTGTCGCCGCGCGACGTGAGCACGCAGGGCGCTTTTGCGCCTACCACAATGCCTGCCAGCTCTGCCTTTGCGAGCTTGGTGGCTGTTTTGAAAAACGCGTTGGCGGACTCTATGCTTGGGAATACCATGCAGTCGGCGTCGCCGGCTACGGCGCTCTTGAGCTTTTTAATTTCAACGGACTCCTTATCCAGCGCAACATCTACCGCCAAGGGGCCATCGACCAGCGCGTTGCGAATTTGCCCGCGGTCGGCCATTTTTGAAATAATAGCTGCGTCAACGCAAGCCTGCATACCGGCCAGCATTTGCTCCGTGGCCGCAATAATGGCAACCTTTGGCTTGTCAATGTCAAGCATCCGCGCCACGCTAATGACGTTATTGGTCAGCGTAACTTTCTGCGCGAGGTCGGGCGCGGGGATAACCGCAATGTCGCTCAGGGTAATCAGCTTGCTGTACGACGGCACTTCGAGCACGCTCACGTGGCTCAGCGTTGCCTTTGGGGGGAGCAAGCCCGTTTCTTTGTTGAGGATAGCGCGCATATACTTATCGGTGCTCACCAGCCCCTTCATGAGGACGTCGGCCTCTCCGAGGCGCACCATTTCTACGGCTTTGGCGGTAGCCTTAAGCTCGTCGGCCTCCTGCACGATGCGGAATTTTCCCGCGTCAATTTTTTCGGCGCTGCACACGGCCTTAATGGTCGCCTCATCGCCCACCAGAATGCCGTCCACCAGCCCGCGGTCAACCGCCATGCTGACGGCGCTAATGGTATGCGAATCGTTGGCGTAGGCCGCCACCAGCTTTTTTTTACCTTGTGATTTTACCTTTTCTACCAGCTGTTCTAACTTTGTTATCATTTTATATTGATTTAAAACTGTTCCAAAACTGCTATTCGCTTCTCAATTGGCGGGTGAGTTGAAAACAAACCTGCAAACCCTTTGCTCAGCGGATTGTCGATAAACAGCTGTGCAACGTCTTTTTGCCGCACGGCTTCAATGCGCGAGTCCGTTGAGATTTTGCGCAGCGCCGTAGCCAAGGCGAGCGGGTTTTTGGTCATTTCAACGCTGCCGGCGTCAGCCATATATTCACGCTTCCGCGATATGGCAAATCGCATCAGCATCGTTACTAAATAGCCGACTGCTGCAAGAGCAAGCGCAAGGAGAATAATCAAGATAACGCCGCTTTTGCCCTTGCCGCCGCGGCGACTTATGTAGAGCACGCTGCGTAAAAGCATTTGCGTGAGAAACGAAAATATCCCCACAAAAACTATGGAAACTACCAGCAGCTTTACATCGCGGTTGCGAATGTGAGTAAGCTCGTGGGCAATAACTCCCTCAAGCTCTTGGTCGTTGAGCTTGCTAATAATTCCCCGCGAAAGCGTAACCGTAAACGTTTTTTCGTTTATGCCGCTTGCAAAGGCATTAAGGGAGTTATCATTTATAACGTTGATTTTCGGCATGCTCATATTATTTGCCATGCAAAGATTTTCAACAAGGTTGTACACTCGCTTATTATCCCAGCGGTCAAGCGGATGCGACCCTGTTGACCGGTTTATTATGATGGTATTTGCAAGGTAGGCAATGAGAAACCAAATCAGGCAAACGCCGATAACCCAAGGCAACGCTTCTACAAAGAGCTGATTTGCTGTGGCTGCGCTGTCGTAATTTGCCGAACCCACAAGCTGTCTGCAAAGTATCTGCAAAAAAGCCCAAACCAGAAAAAGTATTACGCACGGGAAAAATACTAACAACAATATTGATTTGAAGTTATTCACACTTTTTTGAGCTTGTATCCCTACGTACTTCATTTTAGGTGTAGATTTTGTGTGTTTTTACTAAAAGCTCACTTTTGGCGGTTCTTCGAGTATTCTTCGCTCCTGCGCGCCCACGTCAAACATTTGCTCGCGCTTAAAACCGAACATTCCTGCGATAATATTTGCGGGGAAAGTTTCAACGGCGTTGTTGTATTCTTTTGTGGCCGAGTTGAAGTATCTGCGCACGGCGGCCAGCTTATTTTCAACATCCGACATTTCCTCCTGTAGCTGCAAAAAGTTTGCGTTTGCTTTGAGCTCGGGGTATGCTTCCAGCTGAATTTTCAAACCGCTCAGCGCTGCTGTAAGCTGATTTTCGGCGTCTATTTTTTGGCCAATGGTTTGCGCGCCCATAGCGGCGGTGCGCGCTTGCGTAATTCTCATAAAAGTTTCGCTCTCGTGCTTGGCGTAACCTTTCACGGCTTCCACCAGCTGGGGTATGAGGTCGTGCCGCTGCTTAAGCTGAACGTCAATGTCGGCAAACGCGTTTTCGCGGTTGTTGCGATAGCGCACTAAGCGGTTGTATAGCGAGATGATAAGTATAACCAAAATCGCTGCAATAATTACGACAATCCAAGGTGTATTCACTTTTTAAGCTTTTATTTATTGTTAAATAATGTTTTTTAGATAGCCTCCACAATGCTCATGGTGTCCATGGCAATCACAAGCTCCTCGTTGGTGGTCACCGCCATAACTTTTACCTTCGACGAGGGCTTTGAGATGAGCATATCTTTGCCCCTCAAGCCTTTGTTCACCTCGTTGTCGAACTCCACACCGAGGTATTCGAGGTTGTTGCACACGCTTGCGCGCACCAAGTCGTCGTTTTCGCCCACGCCGCCGGTAAAGATGATGATATCAACCTTTCCCATGACGGCCACCTGCGCGCCGATAAACTTGCGCACGCGATAGACAAACATGTCGTGCGCCAGCTGCGCCATTTCGTTGCCCTCGCGCGCCGCCCGCTCCAGATCGCGCATGTCGCTCGACAGGCCGGATACGCCGTACATGCCGCTTTGCTTGTTGATGAGGTTGCCCAGCTCGGGGATGCTTAGATTTTCCTTGTCGGCAATGTAGAACAGCGCGCCCGGGTCGATAGCGCCGCTGCGCGTGCCCATCACCAGCCCGTCAACCGGCGTAAAGCCCATGGAGGTGTCGTAAGATTTTCCTTGCTTAATGGAGGTTATGGAGGCTCCGTTGCCCAAGTGGCAGGTTACGATGTTCACCGCGCTGAAGTCCACGCCCAGCAGCTTGCAGGCTTTTTGCGCTACGTAGCGGTGGCTTGTGCCGTGAAATCCGTAGCGGCGAATTTTGTACTTTTCGTAGTAGCGGCAGGGGATAGCGTAGAGGTACACGTGCCGCTGTATGGTTTGGTGAAATGAGGTGTCGAACACCGCCACCTGCGGGACGTTGGGCAGGAGCGCCTCCATCGAAAGTATTCCCTGCAGGTTGGCGGGGTTGTGCAGCGGCGCCAGCTCAATGCACTTTTCTATGGCCGCCTTTACCTCGTCGTTCACCAGCGCGCTCTCCGTGAAGTACTCGCCGCCGTGCACCACGCGATGCCCCACCGCGTTCACCTCGTCAAGATTTGCGATAACGCCGTGCGCGGGATGCACCAGCGCCTCCAGAATAAGGTTAATGCCCACCGTGTGGTCGGGGATGGGCTGCACGGCGGAGTAGACCTCTCCGCCGCTTGGCTTATGGCTGATGGTACCCTCTGCAAGCCCTATCCGCTCTACAATGCCCTTGGCTAACAGCGTGCTGTCGTCGGCATGCGCCATCCTCATGATTTGGTATTTTATGGAGGAGCTGCCGCAGTTTAAGACCAGAATAATCATTTCATCTACCTGTTTTTAGTATAATATATAATTTTCTCACCTGCAACTATTTGCGTGAGAAAAATTCAAAATTTCAATAGCCGGCACGCGGTGTGTGCGTACACAAAAAATACTTTTTTAAAACTATTCTGAAAACGTTGGGTAGAACATTTTGCAAAATAGTTTCAAAAAGTATTGTTACTGATACGTATTAGCGCCTAAATGCCCGCCTACTCAGCTACTTAATTATGCTAAATTCCACACGGTTATTGAGCGCGCGTCCGTCGTCGGTTTTATTGGTGGTGAGGGGTCGCTTTGCGCCGTAACCCTTTACGTCAAGTCGATAAGGGTCTATACCTCTCTCTATCAGATAGTTTGCCACGCTTTGCGCCCTCGCGCGCGAAAGCTTCACGTTTGCAGCTTTGTTTCCAACGTTATCCGTATAGCCTGAAATTCGTATGCGTAAGTTCGTATTCCAGTTGAGCCAGCAGTACAGCGCCTCTAAGGATGGATACGACTTCTGCGGAAGCTTTGGGGTACCCTTGGGGAATTGAACCTCTTGGAAGATCATTTTCACGCCCGCCTTTTTCTGTGTTTTCTCCGAGAGCTTAACATATTTTTTCTTGGCGAGCAGCTTTGCATCTTTTGGCTTGAGGGTCGCCTCTTTCACCCTGCCCAGCGAGCGAACAAACTCAAGGCGCCTGCGATCTCTTTCTTCGTCGCTCAGGATGTCCCCATAGTAGCTAATGAGGCAAACGTCGTAAGCATCCGCCACGTCCGGCCTCCCAACGGAGTAGTAGGCGTGGCGCGGGTTGTTCGCCACGGGGTTGTAGTAAACGTCGTTGTTGGGCGTGTTTATGGGGTAGCCCAAGTGTACAGGCTTACTCCACGCCTTAAGCGAGTCGCTATAGGTGGAACGGTAAATATCGTATCCTCCCATGCCCTGTAGCCCGTCGGAGGCAAAAAAGAGGGTCTTGCCGTCCGGAAGCGCAGAAATGGAGATTTCGTTGCCGGGCGTGTTAAAGGGAGCGCCCATGTTGATTAACTCGCCCCACTTATTTGTGTTTGGGTCGCGCGTGGTGTACCAAATATCATACCCTCCGCGCCCTTGCTGCTTGTTAAACTTTCCGCCGTCAATGCACATGTAAATTGTTTGGGCGGTATTTGTGGTAATCAAGGTGAGCGAGGAAATGTGATATTTGGTGCTTACCTTCAAGTTGAAAGCCTGAGCGAGGGAGACAAACTTTATCTCGTTTGGCAGCAGCTGGACATCCTGCACAAGGATTTCATTGTTACCCCTGAAAATGAACAAGTGCCGCCCGTTGGGGGAAACGTTCAGAATGCCTTCATGGTATTGGCTACTTTCTTTATCCGCCAGCACGGAAACTCTCCATGGGGAGTTTACCGATTCGCGGCGGGCGATGCACACCTTATCAAGCGTTTCGGTTGCATGAGAGCTCAGCTTTTCTGCAGCAGAGTATGAAAAGCGGGAGGATGTGAAGTAGAGCGTTCGCTCGTCGTCCATTGCAAAGGCGCTAAACGTTGCGTGGCCTAAGCTATTGATAGCTGTGTCGAGCCTTGTTATAATCACCGGCTCAGGGTTATTTTGCTTTTGCAGACCATACTCACATTCCGCTATCCTGCGTAAGAGCAGCGAGTCAGCACTCCCCTTTTGCTGCAAGCCGCGATATATCTCCAAAGCTTCTTTGTACAAGCCTCTACGATGGTAACCCGCCGCTAACTTGTAGCGGGAGTCCTGAGGCTGCATTTGTGATTGCTTCCACACTTGCCCAAGGGACACATGTGGCAAGCATACGCCTAACAACAAGAAGAATAATATAGAAAACCTCTTCATACCTTTGCATTTTTAAATCAAAAAAACCCCGCTATTGCAAGTTTTTTTGTGATTACTTTTACAATAACTTTTCAGATCTGTTACTTTATCACTACGAACTCCACACGGCGGTTGATAATACGCCCGCTCTCTGTCGTGTTGGGGGCAATGGGTTGGGTTTGACCGTACCCCCCCGACTCAAGGCGAGCCGCATTTATACCCTTCTTTACGAGGAAATTTACAACGCTACGTGCTCTTTCTTTGGAGATTGCAAGGTTAACGGCGGGTTTTCCGGTGTTATCCGTATGCCCTGATATTCTTACGCGAATATGGGGTTGCATTTCCAGCAAGCGGTAGAGAGGTTCCAGATACTTGCTGGATTCAGGCGTAAGCCCTGTTCCCCCTTTTGCAAACTGCACATTGCGGAGGAGTATCTTCATCCCCGCCGATGCTGAATCCTTGGGAAATGCGGAGTAGCCTTTTTGGGCCATTATCGCCGCCTCTGCAGGCTTGATGGGTGTTGCCTCTATCTGTTGCAGTGCGGCTAAGTACTCGCGCTGTTTGGCCTCTTTTTGGGCTTGGGCTTCGGCGGCTTCAGCAGCCCTGCGGCGCGCATCTTGCTCTTCAATGCTTAAAATCTCCCCCTGATAGTCGATGAAGTAAACGTCGTATAATCCCGATGCATCCGGCCTTTCAACAGAGTAGTAGGCGTGGTTGGGGCTGTCGAATACAGGATTGTAGTAAAGGTCGTTGTTGGGCGTGTTGATAGGGTAGCCCAAGTGTAGCGGTTTGCTCCACACCCCGAGCGAATCAACGTAGGTAGAGCGGTAGATGTCGCACCGCCCTAAGCCCTTATGTCCGTCGGAGGCAAAAAAGAGCGTTTTTCCGTCGGGAAGGATGGAAACCGAAAACTCTTCGCCCTCTGTGTTAATTTCCTCTCCCAAGTTGACCATTTCGCCCCATTCGTTTGTATCGGGGTTGCGGCTAATGCTCCAAATATCGTGGCTGCCATACCCGCCCTGAACCTTTTCGTCGTTAGCGCACAGGTAGATGGTTTGGCGGTCGCTCGTCATGGCTAAGGAGGATACGTGAAAACGTTTGTCAATGTTCAGGTTTAGCGCTTTGTCAATGGGCACAAATTTTATTTCGCGCGCTATCTGGTCAAGCTCCTGCACGAATATATCGTTGGAGCCGCTGAAAATGAACATATTTTTGCTATCGGTGGAAATACCCAGAACGCCCTGATTTAGCTGGCTGTATTTTATCGCGGTTACTTTCCCCCACGGAGAAGACCCGGTGGCGCGCCGCGATACGCATACGTTATCCGGTAATCCGTCTGAAGATCCCTTGGCCTTTGCGGATTTGGGGCGGGGAGAGGTAAAGTAGAGCGTTCGCTCGTCGTTCATGGCAAAAGCGCCAAGGCTGGTGTAGCGCGGGTCGTTGATGTTTTGGTCAAGCTTGGTTACGGTAACCGGCTCGGGGTTGGATTGTTTTTGAAGGCCAAGCTCGCATTCTGCTATCCTGCGTTGCAGCAGCAGCGAGTCAATGCTGCGAAGGTTCTTGCCGGTTTGCAGCATTGCACGGTATACCTCCAGCGCTTTGCTGTACGAGGCGCGGCGGTGATGACCAACCGCTGATTTGTAGCGAGAATCTTGAATAATGCGGGGCTGCTCTTTTTGAGCCTGAGCCTGAGCATGGTTTGGATAAGCCTGAACAACTAAAAAAAATAGCACGTAAGATAATGTCGTAAAGGTAGAAAGTCTCATGATGTTTTGATGTTTAATTAAATTGGAAAATGTAATTTTGTGTTGATAATTCAGCTCTTTGTTTTTTTTTGCTGCTAATATTCAGGAACGTACGTTGAACACGTAGCTGCTTGCCCTACGAAGCGCTCGCTACACAAGTATATTTTGAACAGCCGAATGACACAAAGACGGAAGCAAAAGTAACTTTTTTCCGCTATAACAAGAAAAAAATAGCTCAATTTAACCTTTTTGGAGCGTGAGAAATATACTGTCCCGGCATGTTTTACCGTTCACTACAAATGGCCTTTTCGGGTTTTGCACCCCTACAAACCCCTGCACTATAGCATAGCATCAGCGCGCAAATATAATCTTACAGGGAGAGAAAATAGTACAATTCTCAATTCTTTTTATACCTTTGTATGGCAAAAAAGGTGGCAATCCATCTTTTGAGAGCGTAAAGATATATCATTTAATCGTTTTTACCATGAAAAAAATTTTAATTCCCACGTTTTGTATGATAGCACTTAGCAGCTGCCACAGCGGTCGCCGCGGCGCTGGGATTGACTTGAGCAACCTCGACACGGCGGTAAACCCGCGCGAAGATTTTTACGGCTACGCCTGCGG
>JAITQP010000115.1 GCA_031288885.1 Prevotellaceae bacterium
GGGCGGGCTTGCAGCCCGCCCCTCACGCCGTCACTTCACCGGATACGTTGCGCGGTAGGAGTACTCTCTTCCGTCCACCTGCCACCCGACAAACGCCCAGCTGTTGAAGCCGGTGAGCTGGCTCCAGCCCGGGATGATTTCGCCGCTCTTGAGGACAACGTTTGCCGTAAAGTGCACCACCTCGCCCTGCGCGGGAACGGATAGCCCAAGCTTGCCGTAAAGGTCGGCTACGCTGACGGGAACATCCGCCGGAAAGTTCACAATGTTATCCACCACAACGCACGCGGCGTCCACCGGCGCGCCGGTCAGCACCGCCAGCAGCTGGGCGTGGCTGAGCGACGAGTGGTCGCCCTGAAGCTCCGGAATGGTGAGCTTTACGTGGCAGCTTCCGGTGGTCTGCCCCACCGCGATGGAGTCGGGGGTGCCGGCTACACGGCTAACGTCTATCAGCACGCCGCGCTTCACCTCGTCAATGGGGTAGGGAAGCTCCTTGCGGCAGCTCGCAAAAATACTTAGGGTGACGGCTACAAGCGCCATCAAATACATCTTTTTCATATCTTAATCTTATCTTACGTTTTAAATCATTTACTACTTATCCCAAAATAGAAGCTTTGCCGACAGGTCGATTTTTTGCTTCAGGTTGGGGTTGAGGTCTGTCTCCGAGGTGACGGGGTAGTAGAGCGAGCGCGGAAATTGCGCTATGCTTCTTATCGGCACCTGCGCGGGCGAGTAGTTGTTTGGCGTAAGGTTTACGCCGTAGCCCGGGTTGGAGGTGCGCTCCGGCGCAAAGAGCGTCGGGTAGCCGGTGCGCCGGTAGTCCGTGTAGGCGTCCACCGGATTAAAGACGTTGGCAATCCACTTTTGGGTCATCACGATTTCCATCCTACCGGAGTTGTCGGGGGCGGCGTCATACTTTGCAAGGATGTCGCCGGTGAAGCTGTCTCGGGCGGCGTTGGTAATTGCCGGCACGTTCTTTTGCTTGCTCGCCACGCTGTTTACGTGGTCAACGGCGGCCTCCATCGCCTCCTTTAGCAGCGCGCGCGCGTCGCCGGAGGTTTCGCCGGCCAACACCAGCTCCGCCAGCATGAACTTAAGCGCGGCAAAGGTCAGCATTTTGTGGGGCGCGTACCCGTTGCCCGCGTTGTACTGGGTTACCCTTCCACCCGCTCCGTCGTCGTACTTGCCGCCGCAGAGGTAAAGGCCAACCTTGGTGAGCAGGTTGTCGTTCGCCACGGAGGAGTTGCTGCCAAGGGTGGCAAAGAAGATGGACACGAACTCGCCGTTACGGTACTCGTAAAGCTTACTCCCCATGTCTTTTTCTTCTTTCTTCAACTGGTTGTAGAAGTAGTAGGGGACGCGGGGGTCTTCGACGCCCGCAAACGGGTTGGCGGTGCAGTTGTGCGTTTGCCCTTTCATGATTTCGTAAAAGAACGGGCTGACGTAGTAGGTGGTCTGCATGCCGCCGTACTCCGCCAGATAGGCCGGATGCCGCTGGTCGGCGGGGTTGGTCTTTTCGTTAAACCAGAACTGAAAGTCCTCGCCGGAGGCAATAAAGCTGCCCTCGCCTACGAGGTCGCTGAGCTTTGTCTGCCACTCCGTAACGTCCGACTTCGCTTTGCGCGATTGCAGCAGGAGCTTTAGCTTGAGCGTATTGCACAGGCGCAGCCACTTGGCGGCGTTGCCGGCGTAGAGGAGGTCGTCGCCAGCCGGCTTCAGGGGGTTGGCGGCGGTGGTATCGGACAAGTCCGCGCGGGCGTCCTCCAGCAGCGCAATCAGGCTGTTGTAGATGACGGCGCTGTGGTCGGGGTGGGGAGCCGTGACGCCGGACACGTTGAACTTGCTGTAGGGAATATCGCCCCACAAGTCCACCATTACGGAGAAAGCGTACGCCTTTAGCGTTTTCGCAATGCCCGCGTAAATCAGGTTTCCGTCCGGCGTGGCGACCTTGATGATAGCGTCAAACTCCGACAGCGCGTGGGTGTAGGCGTAGTTCCACGTGTTGAGGGGGTTGTTGGCCTGAGGGTTCATGCCGTAGTTCTGCACCTCGCGCGACACCAGCTGGTGCACGTAAGACGACAGGTTATTGCCGATAAAATTCCCTTGGCTAAACGCTTGCACCATGGTGTACTCGCCCCCCGACAGCAGGTGCGACAGGTCGGCCGTTTCCGGACGGTTGGGGTCTTTGTTCACGTCTAAGAAATCCTTTGTGCAGCCCACAAAGGAGAGCGCAAAAAGCAGCGCTAATAAAGATGTTGCTATATTTTTCATGTTGCTCATGGTTTTACGATATTAGAAAGTTAGCTTGAGGTTAAAGCCCACCCTGCGGATGGTGGGCGCGCTTTCGCGGTCGATGCCCTGCACGTTTCCGCTCCCAAAGCTGTTGGAGCCCGGGTCGTAGTTCATGTACTTGGGGAAGCCCGGCGCGTAGTGCCAGAGGTTTCGGGCAATGACCGATACGCTTGCCGAGCCGATAAAGGTTTGGCTCAGCCAGCTTTCGGGCAAATTCCAGCCCAAGGAGATTTCGCTCAGGCGGAACACCGTAGCGTCAAAGGTTTGGAACTCGTCCACGCCATTCAGGGCGAACGTTGGCGCCGTGCTCGACGAGGCAAACCAGAGGTTGCTCTCGGGCAGCTGCACGGTGTTGGGGATTTTTTTGCCCGAGGCGTCGCGGAGAGGCTCGTGCGTGTTGGGGTCGGCAAACACGCCCGGGAGGATGCGCGTGCCCAAACGGTCTTCCGTATCCTTGGTCACGCCGCGCCCCAGCAGGTCGGCAACCGTGCCGGCCACCAGCACGCCGCCCACCCTGAAGTCGAACAGGCAGCTGAGCGAAACGCCCTTGTACGAAAGAGTATTCGTTATCGCCGCCTTAAAGTCGGGGTACGGGTTGCCCAAGTCCCCCAGCTCCGACGCCTCCATGTACGCCCCGCTCTGGGGGTTGACCAGCGGATTTCCCTCATCGTCGCGGGCTATGACCGAGCCGCGGAGAAACCCGTAGGGGTAATTCGGCTGCAGCGTAGGCTGCACCTCGGAGGTAGTGCCGGTGTTCAGCGTGATGCGCTCCACGCCCTCCACCAGCGAGATGACCCGACTTACGTTTTTGGTAAAGGTGGTATAGACGCTCCACTTGAGGGAATTGCGCATCGCCACGGGCACCAGCGTGAGCCCCACCTCCAGCCCGCGGTTGCTCATCTCCCCAAAGTTGGTGTAGTGGCTTTGCAGCCCCGTGGAGCTGGGCAGGCTCACCGGCGCAATCTGGTCGGTGGTGCGGCGGTCGTACAGCGTAACGTCGGCGCCAAGGCGGTTTTGGAAGAGCTGCAGCTCCGCGCCAAGCTCCACCTCGGTGGTGAACTCCGGCTTCAGGTTTGGGTCGTAGGTGGTGGTAGGCGTTAGCATGATGGGGTGCTTGTCAAACGGCGTGTCCTGAAAAAACGTGCCGTTTACGTAGTAGGGCGCCGCATCGTTGCCCACCATTCCCCAGCCGGCGCGCAGCTTGCCGTAGCTCAGCACGTCGTGGTCAACCTCAAAGGCGTCGCTGAAGATGAACGAGCCCACCACCGCCGGATAGAAGTAGCTTTGGTTTCCCACCGGCAGCGTGGACGAGTGGTCGTTGCGCAGCGTAGCGTTCAGGAAAGCGTAGCTCCGGTACGTCAGCAGCACGTCCGCGTACACCGCCCAGAGCCGCCGCACGGACACTCCCTCGGTGGCGGTTTGCTCCTGCGTGTTGTCCACGTTGTATATTTTCCTAAAAATCATCTCATTTCCCACCGCCGTACCTTCCGTGAGCGTGCGCTGGTTGGCGTTGTGCCCCAGCACGGCTCTCAGGCTGAAGTCCTCCGTCAGGTCGCGCTTCAGCGTGAGCTGAAAGTTCGACTCCAGCTCTTGGCTGCCGTAGGTGTGGTTGGTAATCTGCCCCTTTCCGGCAAAGCCCGAGGGGCCTACCGACCCGATGTTGATGACCTGCTTGCGCTCCATCTCGTACTGATTCCACCCAAACTGGTAGTCCGCCGACAGCCACGGCGTAATATCGTAGCCGGCGTTCAGGCTGGTTACCGTCCTGTCCATTACCGTACCTATGGTGTTGTGCTTCCACGACCACAGGGGGTTGTCCACGCCGCCAAGCATAAACAGGTTGTCGCCCCGTGGCGTTTCGTAGGGCAATCCGTTGATATCGTAGCTGCGGGGAAGCAGGAGGGTGCGGGCAAAGGAGCTCACGGAGCCGCTGTAGTTGCCCGCGCCAAAGAACGGCCCGTTCTGCATGGCGCGCGAGTACGACAGCGTGCCGCCCGCGCGAACGCCGTTGTCCAGCTGCTGGTTTCCGCCAACGCTAAACGAGGTGCGCCCAAAGTCCGAGTGCGGGATGGCGCCGTCCTGCTTCAGCTGGGATACGGTGGCGCTAAAGCTCCCCTTGTCGTTAAAGCTGAGCAAATTTGCCGAAACATCCGCCACGCCGCCCGTCCTGAAGAGGTCTTTTACGTTGTTGGGGTAGGCGCGGTAGGGCAGCGTGGTAGGCATGTTGGGGTACGCCGTTAGGTAGGCGCCGTAGGTCTTAAATTCGCCGTGGGCTGAGAACGGGGCGCCCCACGAGCCGTTGGAGGGTTGGTACTGAAATTCGGAGCCCTGCCCGTAGGTATTCTGGTACTCCGGCAGCGAGGCCACCGCCTCCACCGCGTAGGAGGCGGATACCGTCACCTCAAACTTCCGCTGCGAGGGGCGCGCCTTCCGGCTGCCCGACTTGGTGGTAATCAGCACCACGCCGTTGGCGGCGCGGCTGCCGTAGAGCGCCGCCGCCGCCGCGCCCTTCAGCACGCTCATCGACTCAATATCGTTGGGGTCTAAGGTCGAAAGCCCCGTGCCGTAGGCGCCCGCCGTTGAGAGCCGGCTGCCGGTAACCACCTCGGGGTTGCTGTAGGGGATGCCGTCCACCACGTACAGCGGGTCGTTGTTGCCCAGAAACGACGAGTTGCCGCGTATGAGCACCTTTGTTGCGCTCCCCGCCACCGCCGATGACGAGCCAACCTGCACGCCGGGTATTTTGCCGTCCAGCGAGCGGAGCAAGTCCGGCTCGGCCTTCTGCGTGGCGCTGTTGGGGTCGACCTTTGCAACGGCGTAGCCCACCGACCGGTCTGTCCGCAAAATCCCCATGGCCGTGACCACAACCTCGTCCAGCGTCTTTGTGTCGGACTTAAGCACGATGGTGAGGTTAGTTGAGGCGGGCGCTTCGGTTTCAACGTAGCCAATGTACCTCACGACTACCGTGCTCACATTCTCCGCAACGAAAAACGTAAACCGCCCGTCAACATCGGTGGACGTACCGGCGCTCGTTCCCTTAACAATTACCGACGCGCCAACCAGCGGGGCCCCTGATTCATCCACCACAACCCCCGAAACCTGCTTGTTTTGCGCAACGGCAAGCGCCATACTTAGCAAAAAACAGGTAAGTAATGATATAATTCTTTGTTTCATAAACTCTACTTTTTAAATTAAAAACACCAACTTTTACCTCCCTGCTACGGCAGGGTACAGTAAAAAAGAAGCCCTCCCCCAACGTGCGGGAAGGGCATGAAAAAACGGCTTGGCGCCTGCAAGCTGCAAGGCCAAACCGTAACGCTGTACACCACATCGCCACCCCTACCAAATCACCCTCTCCTCCTATCATGGTATGCTATAAGATATTTCTACACTACTAAGATAGAAAGAAAATCCCGACGACACAACTAAAATGCGCTATCAAACGTTAAGAGAATTGGAGGGGATTTTGCGGCAACGATACCTTGTCCGCGTCATTGCAGCGGAGCGGAGTTTAACGAAGTTATTATAAAAATGGAGAATGAAAAAAAACTCTTTCCATTCTCCATTTTGCTCCGCCCGCCGTCTGGCAACGCTCAAAGCGTACATGGAGGGGCGGACGCCGGCAGGAAAAGCTACGGCAAAACCACGCGGAGGCCTAAGCTGGTGAGGTGGCAGTTGGCTATGCCACAGGGGGAGCGGGTAGCAGCGCGGTGCCTTTCGGCGTCACTGTCCCAAGCACCGCCGCGAACCGCGTGGTAAGTACCGCTATTAGGGCCTGTAGGATTAGCTGCTGCTGCGCTGCTATAACTTGCATACCACCAGTCGTAAACCCACTCCCAAACGTTGCCGGACATATCGTGAATACCGAGAGCATTCGGCTTCTTTTGTCCTACCGGATGTGTCGTGGCGGAGGAATTTTCTTTGTACCATCCCACCTCGTTGAGGTCGTTGCTCCCGCTGTACAGAAGATTTTCGCATACGGCGTTACCTGCGCTACCGTCAACCTTGCACCCGCGCGCTACGTACTCCCACTCCGCCTCTGTCGGTAGGCGGTAGCCCCGCTTGCCCGTTAAGGTTACAGTAGCTCCGCTAATAGCGTAAGCTTCCTCTAAGCCTACCTTTTTGCTCAGCTCGTTGCAGAACTTTACCGCTTCATACCAGTCCATGTACTCTGCCGGTCGCTGCTCATCGCAAGGTATGTTACCGCAGTTGGTGCCCTTCCAACTGTAAATCTCTCCCGCATCCGCTACGCTGGTGCCCGCAACCCCCGTCATCACCAGCTTCCACTGCGCCTGCGTTATCTCGTACTTCCCTATGCTAAAGCTGCTCAACGTTACGCTATGGGTGGGCTTCTCGTTGGCGTTACAACCGGTCTGCTCAGCGGTGCACCCCATCGTGAACGTGCCGCCCTCTACGTGCACCATCTCAATATCCAGCTCCGCAGGATAAGTACGCGCAGGAGCGGGAGCTCTATGCTTGTACCCCGTTCTATCCAGCTGCTGCGATAGCGCCCGAGACACCCGCGGCAGGTCGTCCTCAACTATGCCGGTGCGCACGTAGCTGCCTCTGCCATTCACCTTGCTGTCTTTTACATCGATGAGCAGCGCATAAAACATGTGGTCGCTGCCTTTGACAGCGTCAGCTACCAAGCATATCGTAGATATGCCGTTGGT
Organism: Prevotellaceae bacterium; assembly: GCA_031288885.1. GTDB lineage: Bacteria > Bacteroidota > Bacteroidia > Bacteroidales > UBA932 > JAITMY01. The sequence goes on from JAITQP010000115.1 coordinate 6,963, forward strand.
GCGTCCCCACTCGGTGAGCGCGTTTCGGTCTATCTTCTCCGCGCCTTGCGAGCGCAGGTCGGCGAGCTTTGCCTGCACAGCGGCGTCATTGGTTGCCACTGTGTAGCGGCTGTTGCGGTTAAGCTCGCTGCCTATCTGGGTGGCAAACTTGTCGCCCAGCGTGTTGTCCATGCCCACCACAAATACGGTCAGCGTGGGCTTGGTTTGCGCTCCGGCGGTCATCGTGCTTGCTGCCCCAACGAGCAGCAAAGCAGCTAAATAAAGTTTGTAGTTCTGTTTCATTTTTTTTGTTTTTTGAATTAATAATTGATTGCGCTTACTCTGTTACAGGATTTTCAGCATTACCTCCTTTGAGTTTAGACAATAAAAAAGCGTGAAACTTAACTGCTTCCCGTTATCCATGGTATTTAGCGTAACCAAACAAGCTGGGAATAAGTCAAGTTCACGCGCGAGCGTGAACATTGCAACTTATTTCTTCGCTTGTTATCACTAAATCGCTAAATTTTTGGATAACGAAGAATAAAAGCACAATGC
>JAITQP010000161.1 GCA_031288885.1 Prevotellaceae bacterium
CCTTTCCTACGGCAGGCTCATCCTAATTCTCCACTCCTGCGGGTAGAGGTTGTTGCTGCGGACGCCCAAGTTTTTGATAAACCCCAGCGGCAGCCCGCGGTAGCGCACCAGCTCAAACCCTTTGCGCTGCGGCGTTCCGGCAATGCTTTCCTTTTTGAGAAACTGCTGCGCGCGGCGCAAATCCACGTCAACGGCGGGGAAAGCGTCGGGGTTGAGCGCAGCGGATAGCGCCAACGCCGCGCAGGGAATGCAGCCGCTGCCCTTAAGCTCGGCTACGGCTACGCCCTCCTGAAGAACGTTCAGGCGCCTTGCCGCCATGCACGCCCAGCGGTAGGCGTGCGCCGGAACAGCCCTCACGCGCTGCTCCGTGCGGACAAAAACAAAATCGTCGGGGTTTGCTACCCAGCGCTTCAGCTCGTGGGGAACGTCCGATTTCAGCTTCGGGGGGTTGTCGTGCCTGCGCAGCAGCAAGTCGCTATTGTCTCCGGAATTTTTTTGCAGCGCCGCCACAAAAAAGCCCTCGCCAAGCGCTTTGTGCGGAAAAAAGCGGTAGCCGTGCACCTCCTTTGCAAGGTCAAGCCCCAGCTCGCTTGTTGGCGTTACGCCCCACTCTCGTTTCAGGTCAAGCTTCACGCTGCTTGCGCCCAGCTCGTTTACCATCCACAGCACGTTCTCCTCATTCTCCCTGACGTTGAAGGTGCACGTGGTGTACACCAAGTATCCGCCGGCTTTGAGCGCGCCCCACACGTCCGCCACAATGCGCCGCTGACGCTCCATGCACAGCTGCACGCCGGCCTCGCTCCACGCCTCGGCTGCGCCCTTGTCCTTGCGAAACATGCCTTCGCCGGAGCAGGGCGCATCCACAAAAATAGCGTCGAAAAATTCGGGCAGCTGCGCAAAATCTTTGGGGTCGTTGTGCGTAACCAGCACGTGCGGGTTTCCCCACTTGGTCACGTTTTCCGCCAGCGCGCCCACGCGGCTGCGGATAGCCTCGTTGGCGACCAGCAGGCTGCCGTGCGGCAAAAAGTCCGCCAGCAGCGTAGCCTTTCCGCCCGGGGAGGCGCAGAGGTCGAGCGCCTTTAGCTCCGCCTTTTGCAGCAGCTGCAGCGCCACCTGCGACAGCGCCATAGACGCCGCCTCCTGCACGTAGTACGCGCCGCCGTGCAGCAGCGGGTCGAGCGTAAACACGGGTCGCTGCGCAAGGTAGCGCCCGCTGTCGCACCAAGGGACTTGGCGGGTGAGGTCGTAGTCGGGTAAAACTTTTTTGGCGCCGCTCAACCGGATGCTTACGGGCGGCTCGCCCTGCAGCGCTTCGAAAAACGCCGCGCTGTCATCGCCCAGCAGGGGCTGCATCCGGTGTATGAAAGGGAGAGGAAGCAAGGGAAAGCTGAAAATTGAAAGTTAAGGGTTGAAAATTACTGCATGTGGGCATGTTCAGCGCGCCGGACGGCTCACAGCGCTTAGCTTCCAAACAGCTCCCGCACATCTATTGTCAGGCCGGACAGGGTGTGGACGGGTACCATGTGGTAGGGAACTTCCTTCACGCTGTACGTCATGCCGTCGTCGTATTTTCCGCTTCCTTGCAGGATGAAAACGGTTATCGTGCCTGCGTCCGGCTCCACAATCCAGTACTCCTTTACGCCGGCTTGCTCGTACAGGTTGTACTTTTTTACCCAATCCTTTTTTTGCGACGACGGCGATGTGATTTCTACCACCAAATCCGGCGCGCCAAGGCAGCCTTTTTCGTCCAGCTTAGACAAGTCGCACACCACGCAAATATCCGGCTGCACCACGTTCCGCACCTTGCTGTCGGCGGTTTCGCCGTTGACGGGAAGCCGCACGTCAAAAGGTGCGTGGTAGGCTTCGCAGGCGCCCCCGTGCCGCTTTATGTATGCGTGCATAACGCCAAACAGCTCGGAGGATATCCGCGCGTGCTTCCTCCACGGCGCAGACATGACGCAAACAAAGCCGTTGATGAGCTCGCGGCGCACATCGTCTATCCACCCCAAGTAGTCGGCGTATGTGTACTGCCTGCCTGCGTCCGGCTGGAACGCGGCAGCGCCATACGTCGCCGCAGGCTCGGCGGCAACCACGTCGTCCGCAGCGTTTTCTTCGAGCTCAGGCGGGGTGTATTCTTTGGGGGACATGGGGAGTTAGGAATTACGAATTACGAATTAGGAATTAGAGCATAAGAACTAAGAGTTGACCTTTTGCGTCAACTCTTAGTCATTAATTTTTGGCTTTCGGCTACGATTTGATGGCCTTTACGCCGGGCAGCTCTATGCCCTCCATGTACTCCAGCAAAGCGCCGCCGCCCGTTGAAACGTAGCTCACCTTGTCGGCGTAGCCCAGCTTGTTGACAGCCGCCACCGAGTCGCCACCGCCCACCAGCGAGTAGGCGCCCGCCTGCGTAGCGTTGGCAATGATTTTGGCGATGGCGTCGGTGCCCTTGGCGAATTTCGCTATCTCGAACACGCCCACGGGGCCATTCCACAGGATTGTCTTCGACGACAGCAGCACGTCGTTCCACTTTGCCACCGCCGCCTCCGAAGCGTCCAAGCCTTGCCAGCCGTCGGGGATGTCGTTGGCGGGGGCGAGCTTGGTGTTGGCGTCTTCGGCAAACTTGTCGGCAATAACCTCCTCGTCGGGGAAGTAAATCTTCACGCCTCTCGCCTTAGCGTCCTCTATCAGGCGCAGCGCGAGGTCGAGCTGGTCGTCCTCGCAGATGGAGTCGCCTATTCGTCCGCCCTGCGCTTTGGCAAAGGTGAAGGTCATTCCGCCGCCAATGATGAGGTTATCCACCTTTTTGAGCAGCTGCTCAATGATGGTAATCTTTGACGAAACCTTAGAGCCGCCAAGCACGGCGGTAAAGGGGCGCGCGGGGCTTTGCATCACCTTATCCACCGCCTTTATTTCGCCCTCCATCACGTAGCCAAACATTTTGTCGCTGGGGAAGTACTCCGCGATGAGCGCCGTGGAGGCGTGCGCGCGGTGCGCGGTGCCAAAGGCGTCGTTGATGTAGCAGTCGGCGTACGAGGCAAGGGTTTTGGTGAACTCCTTTTGCTTTGCCTTGAGGTCGGCCTTTGCCGCCTTTTTTTCTTCGTCCGAAGCGTCTTCGGCCAAGCCGCGCGGTTTTCCCTCCTCCTCTGCGTAAAAGCGGAGGTTTTCGAGCAGGAGCACCTCTCCGGACTTCAGGTTTTTGGCCTTTTCGGCAGCCTCTGCGCCAGCACAGTCGGGGGCAAACAGCAGCTTAACGCCAAGCCGCTGCTCCACCGCAGGGATAATGTGCCTGAGCGAGTACTTGTCCGTTGCGCCCTTTGGCCGCCCCAAGTGCGACATCAGAATGACCGCTCCGCCGCCCGCGAGCACCTTTTTAAGCGTAGGTATTGCCGCGCGAATACGGGTATCGTCGGTCACCTCAAATTTTTCGTTCAGCGGGACGTTGAAGTCCACGCGAATAATAGCGCGCTTACCGCTAAAGCTGTACGTGTCTATGCTTTGCATAATCCTTTAAAGTTTAGATGTTTTTCATTTGTTTAATGCAGCTGCAAATGTAGCAATTTTCTTTGAAAGTTGAAAAGGCACGAAATCCGCCCCCTACTCCACCCTCCGCACCTCCGCAATTTCGTTGGCGTCTCCGCGCAGCTTGAGCAGCAGGCGCGCCACCGTCAGCACGTCCTTTTCGCAGTACGCCGCTATGCGCGGCAGGTCGCGCTCGCGGTAGTACACGCCCGCCACCATGCTGCCGTCGATGTCGTCCTTGGGGGTGGGGATGCCGAAGAGGGCTGCCATCAGGTTGAGCGAGGTGAAGTGCTTGTAGTCGCCAAACTTCCAGAGCTCCATGGTGTCGAGAAAGGTGAACTCCCACGGCTTTTTGCCAAACACGCTGAGCATTGGCGGCAGCTTTACGCCGTTTACCAGCATCCGGCGGGCCGTGTAGGGGAAGTCAAACTCGCGCCCGTTGTGGGCGCACAGGAACGCGCCCGACCGCGCGCCGTAAAATTTGATGAGCGCTTGGGCAAACTCTTCGAGCAGCGCCTTTTCGTCGTCGCCAAAAAACGATTTGACGCGGAATATCCGCCGGCTGCCGTCTTGCAGCACGGTGTGCCCCGCCGAAATGCAGACTATCTTCCCAAACTCGGCGTAAATCCCCGCGCGCTCGTACACATCTTCGGCGGTTTGGTCGGGCTTGCGAAAATACGCCGATTTCTTGTCCCAAAGGTCGCGAAAATGCTCCGGCACGTCGGCAAACGAGGGGTAAGCCGGCACCGTTTCGATGTCGAGAAACAAAATATTTTCCGGTGAAATGGCTTCGAGCACGAAAAATGTAATTAATTAGGAATTACGAATTAAGAATTACGAATTAGGAATTGGCTAACGCCGTCATGCCGAGCGAAGCGAGAAATATCCTAATCGACCATTAGCCGTTAACCACCTTCTTTACCGCTTTTTTTACCAGCGTTGTGGGGTCAATCTTTTTTGCCACCTTAATGTTGTCAAAGCCTTGCCCAAACACGCCCATAACGCTGCCCACCGAAATAAACGCTTGGGAGTCCTCGTCCTTTACGATGCGGTAGATGTTGTTGGCTTCGCTTCGCCGCGCCAAAATCATGAGCAGCTTCTTGTCCTGCTTGGTGTACCACCCCGTAGCGTTGAGCAGCGTAACGCCGCGATGCTGCTCGCCCATGATGCGGTTGGCGATAGCCTCGTAGCGGGTCGAAAAAATGAATATCTGCACCGACTGCTTGTTGCCCGACAGCACCAAGTCCACGCAGTACGAGAACACGCCCATGATGATGTACCCGTACACCACCTTTTCGAGGCTGCCGTAGAGCAGGTACGACGAGCCAATGATGATGAGGTCGCAGTAGAGGAACACGCGCCCCACGCTCACGTTGCGGTACTTGGTGATGATCATGGCGACAATGTCGGTGCCGCCTGCGCTTCCGCCCTGCATAAAGGCAACGCCGATGCCCGCGCCCGTCAGGATGCCGGTGATGATAGCCCCCAGCAGCGGGTCGCTCACGTGCGGCGCGTCGGCAATGGGCAGCAGCTTGAGGAGAATTGTTATCGCCAAAATCCCGTAGATGGTCTTCACGCCAAAGTTACGCCCCAACACCACAAACGCCACAACGACCAGCGCCACGTTGATGGCAAGGTAGGTGTAGCTTACGGGGACGCCACCGGCGTAGTAAAACAGCGCGCCCACGCCGCTCACGCCGCCGCCCACAATGGCGGCGGGGAGCATGAACTGGTTTATGCCCACCACGTATAGCGTCAGCCCAAAGGTGATGATGAGGTATTCGCGCGCCACGCGCATTCCTTTCCTTAGCATACGATGTTGATTATTTTACCTGATACGTACACAAAATTCTTCAGCGGCTTGCCGTCCAGAAACTTTTTGGTGTTGGGGTCGCTCTCCACCAGCTGCCGCGCCTCCTCCTTGCTCAAGCCCAGCGGCAGCTCCTTTTTGTAGCGCAGCTTGCCGTTGAACGAAATGGGGTACTCAAACGAGCTCTCCTCCAGCAACGCCGGATTAAGCTCGGGGAACGCCGCGTCGCAAACGGTGGCGCTGTGCCCCAGCGCCTCCCACAGCTCCTCCGCCACGTGCGGGGCAAAGGGCGCCAGCAGCACCACGAGCGGCTCCAGCACCTCGCGCTTGCCGCACCGCAGCTCCGTGAGCTCGTTGACGCAAATCATAAAGCCGCTCACCGCCGTGTTGAACGAAAACGCCTCAACGTCGTCCTGCACCTTTTTGATGATTTTGTGCAGCGCCTTCAGCTCCTGCGGCGTGGCCTTTTCGTCGCTCACGGCAAAGCTGCCGCGCTTGTCGTAGAACAGCCGCCACAGCTTGCGCAAAAAGCGGTGCACCCCGTCAATGCCGTTCGTATCCCACGGCTTCGACATCTCCAGCGGGCCGAGAAACATTTCGTACAGCCGCAGCGTATCTGCGCCGTAGCGGCTCACCACGTCGTCGGGGTTCACCACGTTGTACATCGACTTGGACATTTTTTCCACCGCCCAGCCGCAAAGGTACTTCCCGTCCTCCAAGATGAACTCGGCGCTGGCGTAGTCCGGATTCCACCGCCGGAAGCGCTCAACGTCCAGCGCATCGTTTTGCACCAAGCTTATGTCCACGTGGATTTCCTGCACCTCGTACTTGTCCTTCAGCCCCAGCGACACAAACGTATTTGTGCCCGCCACGCGGTACACAAAGCTCGAGCGCCCCTGTATCATCCCTTGGTTGATGAGCTTTTGGAACGGCTCGTCCTCGCACACCTCGCCGAGGTCAAAGAGGAACTTGTTCCAGAAGCGGGAGTACATGAGGTGTCCGGTGGCGTGCTCCGTGCCGCCCACGTAGAGGTCAACGTTGCGCCAGTACTCGTTTTTGGCTTTGTCCGCCAGCCGCTCGCCGTTGTGCGGATCCATGTAGCGGATAAAGTAGGCGCTGCTGCCCGCAAAGCCCGGCATGGTGCTCAGCTCGTAGCGGTACTTGCCCTCGTACTTCCACTCCGTGGCGCGCCCCAGCGGAGGGTCGCCGGCCTCGGTGGGCAGGTACTTGTCCACCGCCGGAAGCTCCAGCGGAAGCGCGTCCGGCAGAAGCGCGCAGGGTATGTCGTCCTTGTAGTAGATGGGGAAAGGCTCGCCCCAGTAGCGCTGGCGGCTAAAGGTGGCGTCGCGCAGGCGGTAGTTTACCTTGGCCGTGCCAATACCCAGCTCCTCCACCTTTCGTATGGCGGCGGCAATAGCGTCCTTCACCTGCATCCCGTCAAGAAATCCGGAGTTCATCATCACGCCCTCCTTCGCGTCGAAGCTCTCCGCGCTCACGTCGCAGCCCGCTATGAGGGGAATAATCTCCAGCCCAAAATGCTTTGCAAAGGCGAAGTCGCGGCTGTCGTGCGCCGGCACCGCCATGATAGCGCCCGTGCCGTATCCGGCCAGCACGTACTCGCTCGTCCAGATGGGAATTTGCCTGCCGGTGAACGGATTTTCGGCGTACAGTCCGGTGAACTTTCCGCTCACGTTCTTCACCTCGCTCTGCCGCTCGCGCTCCGAGCGATTTTTTGCCCAGCGCACGTACTCGGCCACCTCCGGCGACGGCGTAAATTGGGAGAAAATGGGGTGCTCGGGGCAAACCACCATAAACGTTGCCCCAAAAATGGTGTCGGGGCGCGTGGTGAACACCTCGAGGCAGGTTTCGGGGGAGACGTGCAGCACCCTGAAGCGCACGTTGGCGCCCGTTGACCGGCCTATCCAGTTGCGCTGCGTTTCCTTGAGGCTGTCGCTCCAGTCCACGCGGTTGAGGCCGTCGAGCAGCCTGTCGGCGTAGACCGTAATGCGCAGGTACCACTGCCGCATGAGCTTTCGCTCCACCGGATGCCCGCCGCGCACCGACAGCCCGTTGGCGACCTCGTCGTTGGCAAGCACCGTGCCCAGCGCCGCGCACCAGTTCACCATGCCGTCCTTTTGGTAGGCAAGGCGATACTCCATCAGCGCGCGGTGCTGCGCGTGCGCGTCCATGCCGCGCCACTCCGCCGCCGTGAACGCCATGTCGGGGTTGCCGCACGCCGCGCAAACGTTGAGGTTGCCGCTTTTTTCAAACGCCGCAACCAGCTCCGCAACGGGCTTTGCCTTTTGCGCCGCCGCGTCGTAGTAGTGGTTGTAGAGGTCAATGAACGTTTTTTGCGTCCAGCGGTAGTAGTCCGGCTCGCAGGTTCTCACCTCCCTGTCCCAGTCAAACGAGAAGCCGATTTTGTCCAGCTGCTCGCGGTAGCGCGCAATGTTGGCGTTGGTGGTAACGCGCGGGTGCTGGCCGGTTTGTATGGCGTACTGCTCGGCGGGCAGCCCAAAAGCGTCGTAGCCCATGGGGTGCAGCACGTTGAAGCCGCGCAGCCGCTTGTAGCGGCTGTAAATGTCGGAGGCAATGTACCCCAGCGGATGCCCCACGTGCAGCCCCGCGCCGGAGGGGTACGGAAACATGTCGAGAACGTAATACTTGGGCTTGCGCGGATCTTCCACAACCCTGTAGGTCTTGCTTTGGCGCCAGCGCTGCTGCCATTTTTTCTCTATTTCAGAAAAGTTGTACTCCATATAACAATTATATAGTGCTTAAAAACCCTGCAAAATTAGATGAATATAGCAAGATTTCCAAACGCCTGTCGCGAAAAAAGTTTTTTTCGGCGAACGACAGCAAGCTGAAGCTCGGCGTTTAACGAACTTTCTGAGCGGCAAAATTTTCCACGCGCCACAACATTTGCTTATGACGTTTGTCGTAAATTATAGCAGCTAAATATGACTGTAACATTTGTTTTTAACATTTTCGTAATGTAACAGTAGTAAGTATTAGATGGCAAATTTAGCATAAAGTTGCAAATCAACCGGAATAAAACAAATATCGCGAACTCATTTTTAACAATCCAATATTTTTTTTGTAGAAAGTTGGAAGAAAATTTTGTTTTATTAAATTTGTTGATTACCTTTGTAGCGAGAATTATTGAGGGGTGAATTAAGAAGGTAGAACAGAAAATTCTCATGCCGTTGTATTTATACAACGCATATTGTTTTTTACAGTACTATAAATTAATTAGTTAGCACACATTATGAAAACTTGGAAAATTATATTGAGTAGCATATTGGTGGCCATTTTATTTTTTTCGCTGCATGGGCAGCAGAGCCACCACGAAGCGAGCTTTACGAGCGCCGATAGCATTCCCCCCAAAACAGAAGTTGATGCAAACAAAGCTGGGCTTAAGCTATACCCCAATCCGGTAGAGTCGGAGCTGAGGGTGGTAAGCGAAAAGCACGGCATTGACCGGTTGGCCATCTACAGCAGCGTTTCGGGCGAGCTGGTTTTTTCGTGCTCCATCCCCGCTCCACAGGGGGCAAGCATCATCATCAACATGAGCGCATACCCCAGCGGTAGCTACGTAGTGAGAGTTTGGTTTAGGGACGTGAAGAAGCCGGTATCGTGCAACGTGTACAAAACGTAAAACGCTTTTTTTTGAAAAAATAAGAAGCCGGCGTTGACCAAACGCTGGCTTTTTTGCGCAAAAGAGCTATCTTTGCCGCACCAAACTATTAACATGGCCGCATAGTTCAGCTGAATAGAACGTCAGATTCCGGTTCTGAAGGTCGGGGGTTTGAATCCCTCTGCGGTCACCAAGCAAATTCAAGCAGCAGCAAGCCTTGCAAAGTAATGCAAGGCTTTTTTTGTGCGCAAAAATGAACAAAAATCGTGCAGTTTGAGTATCTTTGTGCCATAAATGTGCCACAGAATATCCTATAAATTTTTCCCAAATGGTAACACTGAAAATCGTTGTTCTCCATGACAACAAGCGTAAAAATGGAAGTATGCCCGTTTACGCTAAGATTACACAGAATAGAGATCGTGCTTACATAAAAACTCCATTTTCTGTATTTAGTAGTCAACTGAACAAAAAAGGAGAAATAAAAGACACCTTTTTGTTTCCTTCGATTAATCTACTTTACAATAGGATTGCCGAAATATTGAAGGATTTAGGTTACGGTGTAAATCAATTTTCAATGAAAGATTTGAAAATTTATATCGAAGCAAAATTGCAGGGTAATGCTCAGCATACAAAACTTGATTTTTTTGAATTCGCAAAAGCATACATAGAAAATATGAAGAGCGATGGACGTGAAAGTTCTAAGAATTATGAGACGGCTGTACGAAATTTGGCGAAGTTTTTAGGCAGAGATGCCTGTTTAGATTTTAATGAGATAACGGCAACTTTTAGAAAAAAATATTGTGATTGGATGGCAAAGCAAAATTTGGGATTGAGGGGACAAGAATTGTATTTAGTATCAATACGTGCTATTTTTAATGACGCTTTATCTAAATATAACGACAATGAAATCGGTGAAATAAGAATACGAACAAATCCTTTTAAGGACTTTGAAATTCCCAAATCGAAATCTATATCTTCTGCGGAGACAAAGGCACTCTCTGTAGATATATTGCAAAAAATATTTACAGTAACGACTTCTACTAAACGAGAAGAATTGGCAAGAGATGTTTTTCTATTAAGTTTTTGCCTTTGTGGTCTAAACGCGGTTGATTTTTATACGTGTAGTGACGTAAAGGGTACTCAATTAATTTATTTCCGCCACAAAACAACAGATCGTCGCAACGATGGTGCAGAAATGCGAATAAATATACCTCCAGAGGTTATGTATCTTTTTGAAAAATACCGGACACATGGAGGAAAACATGTTTTTTCATTTTCTAACCGATATTCGGAAAGTGGTAATCTCACGACGGCAATTAATAAGGGGTTAAAATCCATCAATAAGAAGTTGGACTTAGGGTTGGATAAACTTTCTTTATACTATGCTCGACATTCATGGGCAACAATCGCTATCAATGAAGTTCATTTACCAAATGATTTAGTTGACGAGTGTTTAGCACATGCTCCTCTCCATAGAATGCTTCGGCCGTATGTAAAAAAAGATTGGACAAGAATTGATAAGGCAAATCGAAAAGTTTTAGACTATGTATTTCATGGGAAAACGCCACCGAAGGGCAGCGTTTCCATTTGACTGCGTCAAATGCAAGGGTCGCAAACGCAGCATTAGCGTACGTTTGCGACGTTTTTGTCAGACAAAAACACATCTTGCCCAATAATTTTTGATGTAAAATTATCCTTTGATTTTGTTGGATTTTATGGATTGAGATTTTGCTTGTCGAAAAACGCAGAAAAAAAACTTGCATTTTCCAAAAGATGGACATTCGGGTATATGGTGATTTATACATTTGTCATATGACGGTTGGGACATTTGGTCATATGGCAATTTATACATTTATCATATATGACAATTGGGACATTTGGTCATATGGCAATTTATACATTTATCATATATGACAATTGGGACATTTAGCCATATGGTAATTTGTACATTTGTTATATGACAATTGGGACATTTAGCCATATGGTTATTTATATATTTATCATATGACAATTAGGACATTTAGCCATATAGTAATTTGTTCATTTACCATATGACAATTAGGGCATTTGAACATTAGCAGTTAGAGTGTATGGTTATTGACGGTTTAAATATATAAACATTGACTGTTTGAACATATGGATATTGACGGTTTAGATATATGAACATTAACGGTTAGAACATATAGATATTAACGGTTTGGATATATGAATATTGACGATTATGACATATAGATATTGACGGTTTGAACATATCAATATTGACGATTAGGATACTTGGATATTGACGATTTGAACATATGGATATTAACGGTTTGGATATATGAACATTGACGGTTAGAACATATGAGCATTGACGGTCGCACGAACATAAATTGTGTAAAAGAATGATAATAATTTAAAATATTGTGGAAAATATTTTTTATACTCATTTTTTGTAGCTTATATTTGCATTTTAGAATTAGAATTAGTAACCCTCAAAAAAACCAAATTTAAATGACAAAAGTAATTTCAATTATGACCCAGAAGGGAGGGGTTGGCAAATCCACTCTAACAAACGCCGTCATGTTGGATTGGTGTTTTAAGGATTTACTCAGGGCAAAAAAAATGCCCAAAATACTTCTAATAGATGCTGATGCTCAAGCGTCAATAGGTAAGTTGCGGTTACGTGACATTGAGATTTGCAAGATGGATTTGGAGAGTAAGGAATTTGCAAAGCTCAACGGAACTATGCAAATGGCTACAAAGGAAATCAGGATGCAGTTTGAGGCTTTTGTTAGCCAACTAAAATGGTGGTATTACAACATTTTTTTAGTGCGTCCGGATGATAACGGAGAAACTCTGCGGCGGGCTATTCAACTAATTGAAAGCGGTGATTATGATTATGTGTTCATTGATATGCCCGGGTCGCTGTATCAAGAAGTCACGGCGGAACTGTTTGCGTGTATTGATTTTTTGTTTGTTCCGGTCTGCTTAGGCAACTATGACGTACAGTCATCGTTGGATTTTTGTAATACTATAAAGGGTTTAGGGGCTACAGCAATCGCTGAAATGCGGTGGTTTTTTAATAAATATGAGATGCTGAAGGAGACGAAGTTCAATGAGATAGAGCGTGAACTACACGCTTCGACGGGTGTTCCATTTTTAAAAACACGGGTAAGGTCATCCTCTTTTTTCTCTTCGCGCTCCTCCAGCACTGTCATACCGCCAACATACCGGATAAATTTGAACACGTTGGAAGTTACACCAACGCCCCGCACAACTAATGTTGGGGAGTTGACCGATGAAATTAGAAAACTAATAAAATTAGAAAACTAATAATTATGGCAAAAAGAACATTTGGCAAAGGTAATGCTTTGGCTCATCTTATTGACGCAACAGAAGATATGCAAAAAGCACAGAGGGATAAAGTTTCTGAGTACCCTGAAGAGGCGAGAAGGTTGAGCAAAGGTAGCATTGCAGATCTTGTTCGCGTTAATGAGCAGCTCAAAGCACGGGAGGCACAGGAGGATTTGGGCAACTCAGAATTGCAAACGAAAATGCAAGGGCAAAACTTGGAAACGCCGCAAGCGTCCGACAAGAGTGGCGAAAATGACCCTGTGCAGGGTCAACATGCAGAGGAAACGGAGGCTGCTAATATGGTACAAACGGATGGAACGGAGGCCGCTAATGCTATACAGGCGGATGGAACAGAAGCCGCTAATGCCATACAGGGTGCAGCTGTTGACAAGAGCGCGTTTTTCTCTTTCGAGAACGTGCTTAGTAAAGAGCACAAGTATAAAAATGTTAGTAGCCGGATAAATATTGCGGAAGATTTCTACAATTTTTTGCAAGTAATTTCCACGCAATATAACATTAGCATAACGCAAGTGGTTAACAATATGTTGCGTCCTTATTTTGCAGACAAAAACTTTAAAAAAGAAATCGTGCTGTCTGTACAGAAAAAACTTAGGGAGACTATTAATAGAATGAACGCTTTGGATTAGGCGATATGTAGCCGTTTAATTCACAGCGATTTGCTTTTAAGTCAAAAAGAATGTTGTGATTTTGAATATTATTTAACACACCTATTGTGTCAGTTTAAACAAAACATCCTATTTTTGTGGCGTAGTAAATATTGAGGTTACTACGCCGCTACCTACAGCTGCTGGTCTGCAAGAGCGGTATCCCTGCGGATAAGCGTATAGCGCCTAATCCGTTGGTTAGATGTTGACCAACTTGTGATTTTAGTTTCTTGTTCTTCCAATCACAATAACATTTAGCCCGTGTAACGGTTATGTAAAGGGAGCATGTTCAATTTTCTAAACGGTCTCAAGGCGTTTTTTATCCCATAAACTACGCCGCAAATTTATCCACCAACTGCCGTCTTTACGGCATCCGGCAACTCATAGCCGGTTCCTTTATATTTTTCACTTTTTTTTATTGGTTTCCGGTAAGCCGGAAGAAGTTGTATCTACTAAACAACAAAAGCAAATGACAACAGGTGCAATAGTAGCCCTAAGTGTGGGCATGCTGCTGTTTGGCTTGGGTGGCGTGTTTTTTTTAATGTGGTTTTTCTTTAGAAAAGTAAAACATGAAGACAACGCTGCAAGACAATGGCAAGAAAATATGATGCTTAAAATCGACGAAGTCTTCCCAACCATAGAGCGGCTGCTACAGGAGGGTGTTGGAATTCCTACGCCAATATCCAACAGCGAAAGCGAAGCCGAAACTTGCGCTCGCCACCAGAGTGAGGACGATGCCGCTCAACAGCGGGAGATGGAGGAGGATAACAACATCAGCGAGGCAGAGCGCGTTGCTGAAGTCGGACCAAAAACGCTGTTCGGCGACGGCGGCGGTTTTGTCAACTAATTTTCTAATCTTTAAAAATAGCAATGTTATGGAAAGTATGATGAACACATCACAAGAGGCTCTGTTGCTTCAGGAGTATTCGCTTCCGATTGAAGCAACGGATAATGGTTACGGCTGCTGCCACCAAACGGAGGAAGATGCTGCCCGCCAACGAGAATTTGAAGCGGAAATGTTAGTGAACGCATAGACCCCGTGTAAAGCCCATGGCACAGCCTGTAAAATACCAGCGACTACAAGACGTTATTCCCCTCTACAAGATCGGGGAGGGCTTTGCTGTTGATAAAACGGGCTCGCTGACGGTGGGCTATAAGGTAACGCTTCCGGCGGTGCACAACGTATCTGTTGGCGACTTTGTCACTACGCAGGATAATAAGGACGGGTTAAACCTGAATGTTGTCCTGCAGCATGCTATTAAAGACCTGCCGGATAACTACATATTCCACCAGCAAGATTGGCAATGGTTTGCATTGCCGTTGGAAATACCTAACGAGCACAATTTTCTCAACCATGCCACGCGGCGGATGTACGGCGACCAGCTGGTGTTCTCCCACGCCACCTATTTTTTTCTCACCCTCCGAAACGCGACGTTCAAAGACGCTGATTTTTCGGCAGAAGCTGTAAAGCGATTTGCCGAACAAGCAGAAGGGTTTTTGTCAAGGACACAGCCATTCTCGCCTGTCCGGATGACGGATGAGGATTGGTTGAACTATCTTGAAGGTGTGTTTGCTGTTGACCACAGCCAGCGTGATAAGGTGCTATTTGATGTTGATTTCAAAAGCGGTGAGTTTGGCGAATACGCCCTGCAAGGTTACGCCGTTAACGGCGATAAGTGTATAAGCAATATAGATTACCTGCTACGGAACGGGGAGAAGTCCTCTCCGGAAAGCGAGCGTTACAACTCATGGACATTTCCGTTAACATGGAAGATCAACGTCCCAAAAGTCATAAACAACATAGTGTTTCGTGCTCCCAAGACTACCATAAAAACTCATGTTTCGGGATTTGAAAGCAAAATTGCGTTGCTCTCAAAGGTGATGAAGGGGAATATTGAGCAGGCGCAGGAGATTAAAGAGATGATAGACAGCGGGGTATACACGCCTGTGCTGCACCACTATAACGTGTTTTACTTTTTACCAAAGGGAAAAAAGGAGGAACAGAGCAGCGCGGAGCGTAAGATACGTGCAGGCTTCTCGGAGTTGCACCTGAAGCCGTCACGCTTGACGATTGATGTTGCGGACGTTTTCTTAGGCAGCATCGGTGGTTGTGCGGCATCGCTACGCTACCCTATGCACTTGTACCCAGCATTCTTGGATGAAGTGGTATGCTTCTCGAACTTTGAGGGCAGCTACGCCCAAAGCCGGACGGGGATAGTGTTCTCTGACCCGCTGAAGCAACCTGTCGTTAAAGATCTATTCTTTGAACCATACCAACGTGGCATAATCACCAATTGGAACACAAATATTGTCGGGCCGTCGGGCACCGGTAAGTCGGTGTTTACGAACTACGTGCTATCCACCATGTATTATATGGATTTCTTTTTTGTAGTCATAGATATTGGGGATAGCTACGTAAGTTTGTGTGAACTACTAAAGGGAAAATATCTACGGCTGGATGCGGAGGGAAAATCGCTATCTACCAATCCATTTTTGTTGCCACTTGTAGATCCTAAGGACAAGCGGTACTATAAAGACATCTGGGAGGAGTTGGAGTCACTTATCGCGACGCTGTTCATCGCGTGGGATCCGTTAGAGGGGACGGAGAAGTCTTTGAAAGTGGAAAACCAAAACTCACGAACTGTGATGGAAGACTTGCTGGTGGACTTCCTGCACCAACGGTATGAGAAACGGCAGGAGTACGTCAACTTTGACGACTTCTATGCCTATGTGGAAAGTGAAAAAGACGGCATCAATACTACGTTCTTCGATGTCAACTCATTTTTGCTGGTCATGAAAAAATACCGGAGCGACGGGTCGTTAGGTTTTTTGTTTAATGGCAAAGAAAACCTTAACGACTTCTCCGGATATCGGATGATCGTATTTGAATTAGGGGCTATTGAGAAAAACCCTACCCTGTTCCGGCTGGTAACGGCAATGATTACCATGTTGACAAATAGAATAATTGAAAAAGCACGCGCCAGAATGAGGCAAGTCTGGATGGACGAGTGCTGGCGTATGCTGATGGATCCGCACTTTGGCGTTTTCATTAACATGCTGTCAAAAACTATCCGCAAAAAGGATGGGGGCATAACGGTTATCGTTCAAGAGCTGGGCGATATTCTGAAGTCAGCCTACGCAGATGCTATTATCAATAATGCTAATACGTTTGTTGCGCTATCACACGAGGGGAAAGAAAGCCAGATAGCCCAGTATGCTACTAAGCTCAACATGACTGCTGACCAGATGAGCTTGCTGTTGTCGATGAAAATCAAAGACCGGAGCGTGTTCATTAAGCAGGGGTCACAGTGTGGTGTGTACGGGGTGAATATTAGCCCTGAGCACTACGCAGTATTTACCTCCACGCGCACAGAGAAAGAGGCTCTCCGCAAGCTCATAGAGGAGCTTGCGGGCAATATTCCAATGGCAGTGGAGGCGTTTGTTGATGCTGACTTAGGTGCTGTAAAAAAACCAAAAATAGAATGAAATGAGACGGATAAAAAAATACATGCTAAGCACGCTGCTGGTAGCCGTCGTGTTTTTTTCAGGCACAAAAAAAGCCAACTCCGGCGCAACCATATTGGGCATAGGCGGCTTCTCTGACGACGCGTTTAATGCAGCGATAGTTAGCATTCTATCTTCGATAGAGGCATTAAACGGCATAGCCAACTCCAACACCGCAAAAACATTGGGGCATACGGCGGAGCTTGCCGAGAAATTGCAGCAAACTGTCAAAAAAATTGACAGGATGTACACGATGTACAGCAAGACAAAACAGGTTATTGAGATGGGTAGAATGACCGTGAGCATTTTTGCCGACTTTATGGAGTTGGTGAAGCATATATATGATAATGAGGAGTTGTTAGCTCTTGAGGAAATAGAGATGCTGTGCCACCTGCTGGACTATGTCGTTTTTGACGCAGTGGCCGAAAACAAATCCTCCGTAACGCGAGAGGCGGATGCTGTAGGCGGAGGCGCGCTGAAGACTTTAACCAATATGTTCGATTGGATAAAGGAAGAGCGGGATGACGCAGTAAGCTTCACCGAGCTTGACCGGAAGGTAGCGGAAACGTATGCAAAACTTCTGCGGATATCCCGCGACCTACGTCTAATGAGGCGCTATACCTACGGCTATATGGTAGCCAAGCGGTAC
Source organism: Prevotellaceae bacterium (assembly GCA_031288885.1). Lineage (GTDB taxonomy): Bacteria > Bacteroidota > Bacteroidia > Bacteroidales > UBA932 > JAITMY01. Next base: position 17,124 of record JAITQP010000161.1, read on the forward strand.
CGTAGCGGAGCGTACGATAACAGAGAGTATGTACACTACGTATATTACTCGAAATATAGAGGTATAATGATGCAAGAAGCTAATCAACTAAAGAAATAGCCATGACAGAAAGCTTACTAAGATTTTCAAAGACGCTTGACATCACGTTTTTCTCGCAGCTGCGCTCGCTGTCTGAGATGGTGTGGGCGGGGAGCTGGTATGGTATAGTGCTGCTGCCTATTATTATCATGCTAAGCGTTAACGGCATTCGCTTTGCCGTCGGTGAGTTTGACGGTGACAAATATAAGGGGTTACTACGAAAGTTTTTTTATTCCCTGCTGTTCATGGCGTTTGGTTTATTTGGGATGCCGTTGATTGAGCTGCTGGCCAGCTATATGAATACCTCCCTCGTCAACCAAGTTGGGCAGGTGCCGGAGAACATGTACAACATCAACAAGCAAAAGATGACCGCTGCCGGCCAGCGTATCTCCGGCGCAATAGCCGAGGCTGCCGCTAAAGGCGACGCCGGCGATCCTGAGGTCACAGAATTTATTAACGGGCTATCGGCGCACGAGAAGATCCTGTTTGACCAATCGACATTAAACGCCGCTAAGGATATGAGCAACGTGCTGCTGCCTGACGAGGCAAAACACATACAGCACATAATGTCCGAAAGCGGCGCGGTAGATAAGGAAACGGATAAGGTTCTACAGAAAGGTATGACCGAGTTTAAAAATGCTTCGGCGATGGCGGCCAAGTGGGAAGTCTATAGAAATATGGATCCAGAGTCGCTGATGCTGGGGGCAGCGTCGGATGATGTTTCGTTGTGGAGCTCATCTCCTGCGGAGATTATCGCAATGCTGTTTTTATTCATTGGTGCAGTTTTTAAGATAATTATACTGTTCGTTCGGGGTTGCCTGCTGTTCGTATTTCGTGTCTCCATGCCTATTGCCATAGCGCTTTCGTTTGTGCCAACATTCGAAGGCGCCGTCAAGGATTGGTGGGAAAATTATAAAACATTGGCGCTAATGCTGGTCACCATGACCTGCATAGAGGCGCTCATGACGGCCAGCTGGCTCATTTCGCGGACATCTGTGGATGTTGAGAATGCGGGGATTATAAACGCGCTGGTGGCGTTTATTGGCGGGATACTGTACTTGTTAACGCCAACGATTACGGTGATGCTGTTCGGGGGCAGCCAAGCAATGGCGGGGCTTAGCCAGCAGGTTATGTCTGCCGGAGCTATGATGGTTGGCGGGGCGAAG
>JAITQP010000172.1 GCA_031288885.1 Prevotellaceae bacterium
GGTGCAGCGCGGGGAACTGTGAGAGCAAGCAGTACAGCGGCAGCGACACCATTGGGAATGTAGCCTACTACGGCAAATCTTCGGGCGGCCCAACAACCGTAGGCACACTCTCCGCCAACAAGCTGGGCCTTTACGACATGAGCGGCAACGTTTGGGAGTGGTGCTACGACTGGTATGCCACTTACTCCAGTAGCTCCGAGTCTTCTCCTTTAGATAACCCTACAGGCCCTACGACACCCGGCTCTTACCGCGTGGTGCGCGGCGGTAGCTGGTACGGCAACGCGAGCGACTGCCGCGTTGCCTTTCGCGGCTACAACACGCCCAGCTACCGCAGCAACAACTTCGGCATCCGCGTGGTTTTGCCTTAGTTTTTCCTGTTGGCGTCCGCTCTTTCCTGTAAGCTACCCGCTGCGCCGGTCTGCGGAGCGGGGGCGAATAGCGCGGGATGGTACCCCCTCCCGCCGGCAGGGCTGCGTTAGTAGCCGCGCGCGAACGCGCCGCCCTGCCTTTTTTTAGTGGTTAACGGTTAGTGGTTAGTGGCGCGAAGCGTGCCTTTCAATGCCATTTTAATACGGAGCAGCCGAAAAAATATCAAAAATTATAGCCTTTAAATCAGTTTTCAAAAACCTTTTGGCTTTAAAGTAGCTTACCTTTGTCGCTATGCAATAAGTTGCGATTTGTGGTAGTAAAAAAAGGGTAGTATGAGAACAATTTTCATGTATTTGTGCCTTTGCGCGTTAGTAGCGGTAACCGCGAGCGCGCAGGCAACGCTTACGGGCGGTAAATCCGCGCGGGCGTGCATTGATTTGAGCGGGACGTGGCGGTTTGAAATCGACAGGGGCGACGTTGGGGTTGGCGAAAAATGGTTTAACAGGACGCTGGCGGACAACATTTCCCTGCCCTCGTCGATGAACGAAAGCCGCAAGGGCGACGACGTTACGCTGCACACGCAGTGGACGGCGAGCATCTACGACAGCTCGTTTTTCTTCAACCCGCGCATGGCAAAGTACCGCGCGCCGGAAAACCTGAAGCTGCCGTTCTGGCTGACGCCCGTGAAGTACTACGTAGGCGCAGCGTGGTACCAGCGCGAGGTGGACGTTCCCAAATCGTGGAAAGGGCGGCGCGTAACGCTGTTTTTGGAGCGCCCACACATTGAAAGTACGCTGTGGGTAAACGGCCGGCCGGTGGGAACGGAGAATTCGCTGTCGGCGCCGCACGTTTTTGACGTTACAGCGCTCCTAAAGGCGGGCAAAAACACGCTCACCCTCCGCATCAGCAACCGCATCCCCGAGCGCGCGCCCTACGACGTGGGCAAGGATTCGCACAGCGTTACCGACCAAACGCAGGGAAACTGGAACGGCGTTGTAGGCAAGCTCGAGCTGCGCGCCACCCCAAGCACCTACATCGACGACGTGCAGATTTTTCCCAACGTACAGCGCAAGGAGGTTGCCGTAAAGGTAACCATAGCAGGGCAGCATACCGGCGGCAAGTACTCCCTTGGCTTTACGCTGGAGAGCTTCAACCACGACACCTCCAAGCAAGCCCCCCACCGAATTTTTGTGGAAGCGGTGGAAAACGGAAATACACCGCTGCCAAGCACCACGGAGTATACCCTGAAAATGGGCGATGATTGCCTGCTTTGGGACGAGTTTCACCCGAGCTTGTACAAGCTGACGGTGCGGCTAACCGCAAAAACCGGCGCCGACGCCTTTGAAGCGCAGCTCGGGATGCGGGAGTTTACCGTTGAGGGGAAAGATTTTTTCGTAAACGGGCGAAAAACGATGCTGCGCGGAACGGTAGAAAACTGCGACTTTCCGCTCACGGGCTACGCGCCAATGAGCGTGGAGGAGTGGCTGCGCGTGTTTTGTATTTGCAAAAATTTTGGGCTAAACCACATGCGCTTTCACTCGTACTGCCCGCCCGAGGCGGCGCTGCAGGCGGCAGACCTCACGGGGTTTTACCTGCAGGTGGAGGGCCCCACGTGGCCCAACCACGGCTCCTCGCTTGGCGACGGTCGCCCCGTTGACGCCTACCTTTGGAGCGAGGCGCAGCGCATTGTGAAGCAGTACGGCAGCTACGCGTCGTTTTGCATGTTTGCCATAGGCAACGAGCCGCGCGGGCGCTGGGTGCCGTGGGTAAGCAAGTTTGTGGATTACTGGAAAGCGGAAGACCCGCGGCGCGTTTACACCGGCGCATCGGTGGGGCAAAGCTGGGCGTGGCAGCCGCGCAGCCAGTACCACGTTAAGGCGGGCGCGCGCGGCTTGGACTGGGCACGGCAGCCCGAAACAGTGAGCGACTACCGCGCACGGATTGACACCATCGCCGCACCCTACGTGTCGCACGAAACGGGGCAGTGGTGCGTTTTTCCCGATTTCCGCGAAGTGGACAAGTACACGGGCGTGATGCGCGCAAAGAACTTTGAGCTGTTCCGCGAGGACTTAAAAGACAGGAATATGGGCGACCTGTCGGGCGCTTTTTTGATGGCTTCGGGGAAGCTGCAGGCGCTTTGCTACAAGCACGAAATCGAAAAAACGCTGCGAACGCCCGGCTACGCGGGCTTCCAGCTGCTCTCGCTCAACGACTACAGCGGGCAGGGAACGGCGCTGGTGGGCGTTCTAAACGTTTTTTTTGAGGAAAAAGGCTACATCAACGCCGAGCAATTCCGCCGGTTTTGTGCCCCAACGGTCTTGCTGGCGCGAATGGAAAAATTTGTCTTCAAAAACAGCGAAGCGCTGACGGCAAGCGTAGAGGTGGCGCACTTTGGCGAAAAGTCCCTGAAAAGCCAACCGGCAACGTGGCTCGTAAAGGATGCGTTAGGGCAGGTTGTTAGGGAGGAAAGCCTTGCGCCAAAAGACATTGAAATCGGGAGCTGCCAAGCGCTGGGAGCGGTCAGGCTCGACCTGAAAGCGTTTGAAAAGGCGCAAAAGCTGACGCTGGAAGTCCGCCTTGACGACCAAAACATCAGCAACAGCTGGGATTTCTGGGTATACCCCGCCGTGCTGCCCACGGTGGATACGTCGCAAGTGCTGATAGCGGAGAGCCTGACCAACGAGGTAAAGCGCGCGCTGGAGCAGGGCGGCAAGGTGCTGCTCCTGCTGGACGGCAAGGTGGAGCAGGGCAAAGACGTGGTGCAGCATTTTACGCCCTCGTTTTGGAACACCTCGTGGTTTAAGATGCGCCCGCCGCACACCGAAGGCAGCCTGATACGCAGCTTCCACCCCATTTTTGCCGACTTCCCCACGGACTTTTACACCGACTTGCAGTGGTGGGAGCTCGCGCAAAAGGGGCAGGTAATGGAGCTGACCTGCTTTCCGGCCGATTTTCAGCCCATTGTGCAGCCCATCGACACGTGGTTCATCAACCGCAAGCTGGGGACGCTCTTTGAGGCGAACGTGGGCAACGGAAAAATGGTGGTTTGCAGCATGAACCTCCGCAGGGACTTGGAAAAGCGCATTGCCGCGCGCCAGCTGCTTTACTCCATTGCAAAGTACATGCAGTCCGGCAAGTTTTTTCCCGAAAAAACCGTCGAGCTGTCGCTCATAGAGGATTTGACCCGCAAGGCAGGCGAACGCCTGAACGTGGAAACCCACGATGCGCCCGACGAGCTGAAAAATGTAACGCTATAATCGTTTTTCCGCAAAAATTTCAGCTGCTGCGCCGGCGGCATTACCGGACGGTAAATTCTTCTTGAAGATTCGAGATTTTTCGAGAATCAAGAAGAATTTACAGGAACAGGGTAAAAAAATCATCTCTCTTGCAGTATTAACGAAAAATGTTTTTACCTTTGCAGCTGAACATATAAAATTTTTTGTGCCTATGACATAATACAGCGTAGTAATGCGCGCGTACTTTTAAGACATATTTTAGACGCATTGAGCTTTTATTCTTCGTTGTCTGAAAATTTGGCGATTTGATGATACCATATGAAGAATAGGTTGCAATGTTCACGCTTGCGCGTGAACTTGACTTATTCCTAATATGGTTGGTTACGCCAAATACCACAGACAGCGGGAAACAGTTGAGTTTCACGCTTTTTTTATGTCCCTACGTGGACGCCCAACCACTATCAACGGGCAGAGGAGCAGAAACCTCTCAAAACAACGGGCGGACTACATCCCACGAAAAGCCTTTAGAGTAGAGGGAAAACAAATTCATTCATTAAAATAATAAAAAAATGAAACAGAATTACAAGCTTTATTTAGCTGCTTTGCTGCTCGTTGGGGCAACAGGCATGATGACCGCCGGCGCGCAAGGCTCCGGCAACAAGCCCACGCTGGCGGTATTTGTGGTGGGCATGCCAACCGACGCGCTGGGCGACGCGCTTGCCACCCAGATGGGCAGCAACCTCACCTCCGGCGGGCAGTACGCGCTGACCTCCGTGAATACTACCGGCAAGCGTGACGAGTTGCGCGCCACGTACGCCTCCGGCGGCGGTAGCAGCATAGACCGAAGCGCGCTCGCCGCGTGGGGACGTGCCAACGGCATATCGGCGATATGTTTGGTGGTGGATGACGTCAAAGGTAGCGACCACATGTTTTATGCGCAGTTTATTGACGCCAAAGACAGCAAGCTGTCCGGCAAAGGCAGCTACGTTCGCACCAGCGTGGGTAGCGGCGAGCTGCCGTGGGTGTCTTCGGCGTTAGCGCAGCAGCTGAACGGGTCAGGGCGCAGGCGTAGTACTCCCGCCCCTGTGCGTAGTTACCCTGCGGAGCTGGATATTGAGATGGTGCAGGTGGAGGGGGCTGCGTCGGTTACGCTGGGCTACCGCGCCACGGATGGCAGCAGCTCGGGCAACAACGTAAAGGCGGCGTACACGGCGAATGTTCCCAGCTTCAAGATAGGGAAGTACGAGGTAACGCAGGCGCAGTGGAATGCAGTGATGGCGGGGACAAAGTTTGAGAATTATTTCCGCTGGGGTGGTAAGCATGGTGACCCCGCAGGCGCTATTCAGGACTGTGGCAACGTACCCTGCGACGACCAGCGGTCGGTGGAGTTCGTAACATGGTACTTAGCGTTAGCTTTTTGCAACAGGCTGAGCGATTTGGTGGGCAAAACGCCGGTTTATGGTGGTTTTACGTTAGCCGACATTGCTGACAACGGAGACTGCTCTGCTTGCAACGTTGGCGCCAACGTGACCGTGAGCGCCAGCGCCAACGGCTACCGCTTACCCACATCGAACGAGTGGGAGTATGCGGCGCGCGGGTGCAAGGCTGGGGTTTGCGAGGCTTTCATGTACAGCGGAAGTAATGCCCTTGGAGAGGTAGGGTGGAGTGCGACGAACCCCAATGCAGCTTTCGCCAACGGCACGACGCATCCGGTAGGACAGCTAAAACCGAATGGCATAGGCGTTTACGACATGTCAGGCAACGTCTGGGAGAGGTGCTATGATATCTGGGATAGCGGCTCTTCCCGTGTGAACCGCGGCGGCGACTGGCTCAACGCTGCCTCCGGTGGCTGGGAGCGCCTTGCTGCCCGCTCTCCTTACGCCACCACCTCCCGCGGCCCCAGCATTGGTTTTCGCGTGGTTTTGCCTTAACTTCTCCAAGTGGGGTAGCTATGGCAACCCTAACAGGGCTTGAAACCCTGTTAGGGTAAGCGCTCACCCTCTCTTCTCCTTTCTGCCTGAAAGGCAGGACTTTTAAGACTTTAAGACTTTAAGGCTTTACAGTCCTGCCTTTCAGGCAGAGGAAGAGACGGGGCGCTGACCTACCGCGGGTCGCTGACCCGCGGTTATGAAGATTACGCCCTTGCAGGGCGGCGCGAGGCGTGCAATGGCGCGAAGCGTGCGAGGGCGGCAGCTTGCGGGGAGGTTCCTCCGCTTCGCGCGCTCGTCCCTCGCGCGCTCCGGTCGGAATGACGGCAGGGGCGGGCACGGGTGGTGTGCAAACACGGGTGGTATGCAAAAAAAAGGCGGGTTTGAAACCCGCACCTACGGGCAGCTGAAAATCAGGCTTTCAAGCGCTTCGGGGCTTACCTCCGTGAAGTCGTTTATCACCCAGTGGGCGTTGGCGAGCTCCTCGCGCGGCATGATTTGCGCAATGGCTACCACCTTCATTCCGGCGTTGCGCGCCGCCTGCACGCCTATCACGGCGTCCTCCACCACCACGCACTGCGCGGGCGTAAGCCCCATGG
>JAITQP010000294.1 GCA_031288885.1 Prevotellaceae bacterium
ACCACAATTAGCTACTCCGACTTGCAAAGCTCACGTTTTTCATGTAAGTTTGCAACCTCAATTGTCAGGAGCCGTGAGGCTGACCTAATAAAAAGCTCATCAAATTGCTACGTTTATGAAGAAGAAAAAAATTTTGGTTGCCACCAGCGGTGGAGATTGCCCGGGGCTTAATGCGGTAATTCGCTCCTTTGTTAAGCGCGCGTCCCTGTGCCCCGAGTGGGAGGTTTGGGGTAGCATGCGCTCGTTCAACGGGCTGCTTGGCCAGCCGCAGGATCTCAAGCTGCTCGACCGGCGATCGGTATCGGGTATTCACGTTAAGGGGGGTACCATTATCGGCACCACCAAGCGCAGCGGCCCCTTTAACTGGCCTGTGAAGCAAGCCGACGGCACGCTCGCCTACGTTGACCGCTCGGACGAAATGATTGCCATGTGCCGCGAAATTGGCTTCGACGCGGTGATAAACATCGGCGGCGACGGCTCGCAGGCAATGTCGAAGCGGCTGTTCGACAAGGGGCTGCCCGTAGTAGGCGTCCCCAAAACCATAGACAACGACCTCGGCGCAACCGACGTAACGTTTGGGTTTCAGTCGGCGGTGGACGTGGCTACCGAGGCGCTGGACAGGCTCGTGAGCACCGCCGAAAGCCACAACCGCATCCTCATCCTCGAGGTAATGGGAAAGCTGTCGGGCTGGATTGCGCTGCACTCCGCCATTGCCGGCGGCGCGGAAATCTGCCTCATCCCCGAAATTCCATACGATATAAGCAATATAAAGACCTTTCTGGACAACCGGTTTGAAAACGGGAAGAAGTTTGCGGTTGCCATCGTTGCCGAGGGCGCTATGCCCAAGGGCGGCTCATTTCTGGGCAAGCAGGAGAGCGAGCTGAGCAGCGTAAAGCTCGAGGGCGCAGCGCAGCGTTTTGCCGAGGAGCTCCGCGTGGCGGGCGTCGAATCGGGAATACGCTGCACCATTCTGGGGCACGTGCAGCGCGGCGGGTCGCCGGTGCCGTACGACAGGGTGCTCGCCTCGCAGTACGGCGTAAAGGCTTTTGAGATGGTGCTCGAGCAAAAGTTTGGCTACATGGTAGCCTACCAGTCGCCCAACGTAGTGGCGGTGCCGCTCGGGGAGGCCGTGAGCAACCCCAAGCTGGTTGACCCCAACAGCAACCTCGTGCACGTGGCAAAAAGCCTCAACATTTGCTTTGGCGATTAAAGCCATGCTTTTGCCCGCAGGCTTTTAATTTGATTAATCCCCTACGGAAGACGGGACGAGAGAGATGGAAGCCCGAATGGGCTTTATTTTCATAACCGCAGGTCAACGACCTGCGGGGAGAGAAACACTCCCTTTCTCCTGCCTGAAAGGCAGGACGCAACGCTAAGCCACCATGTCCTGCCTTTCAGGCAGGAGGCGTAGAGATACAACCACCGCAGGTCGTTGACCTGCGGTTATGAAAATCCGGCTTTTCAAGCCGTTACTACCCCATCTTTCCGTATATAATTCACATAATACATTATAACAATTTAGCTATGTCAGAAGTAAAAAAGGAAACCGGCACATTTGCCGTTAAGAAAGGCCTTGCGGAGATGCTCAAGGGTGGCGTTATCATGGACGTTGTAACCCCCGAGCAGGCAAAGATTGCCGAGGAAGCGGGCGCGGTAGCCGTAATGGCGCTGGAGCGCGTGCCCTCGGATATCCGCGCGCAGGGCGGCGTGGCGCGCATGTCCGACCCCGAAATGATAAGCGGGATACAGCAGGCGGTCTCCATCCCCGTGATGGCAAAGGCGCGCATTGGCCACATCGTTGAGGCGCGCGTGCTGGAGGCGCTGGAGATAGACTTCATTGACGAAAGCGAGGTGCTAACGCCCGCCGACGAGGCGCACCACATCCTGAAGTCGGAGTTTAAGGCGCCCTTTGTGTGCGGCGCGCGCAACCTTGGCGAGGCGCTCCGCCGCGTGGGCGAGGGCGCGGCAATGATACGCACCAAGGGCGAAGCCGGCACCGGCGACGTGGTGGAGGCTGTCCGCCACATACGGCAGGTGAACAGCGACATACAGCGCGTGGTGAGCGCATCGCCCATGGAGCTGATGGCAATTGCCAAGGAGCTGGGCGCGCCCTACGAGCTGGTGGTGCAGGTAAAGGCGCTGGGACGCCTGCCGGTGGTCAACTTTGCCGCCGGCGGCATTGCCACCCCCGCCGACGCCGCGCTGATGATGGTGCTGGGCTGCGACGGCGTGTTTGTCGGCTCGGGCATTTTCAAATCGGACAACCCCGCCAAGCGCGCCAAGGCTATCGTAGAGGCGGTGGCGCACTACGCAGACGCTAAGCTGATAGCCGAAGTCTCCAAGGGCTTGGGCGAAGCGATGCGCGGCCAGAGCGTGGCGCAAATGGAGGACAGGGAAAAAATTGCCGGTCGCGGCTGGTAGCACGCGAAGAGTAATGACGAAAGTAGGGATTTTGGCTTTGCAGGGGGCTGTGAGGGAGCACCGCAACATGCTGCACCGCTTGGGCGTGGAGACGGTGGACGTTCTCAACCCGCAGGATTTGGACGGAATAAGCGGCTTAATACTGCCCGGGGGGGAAAGCACCACCGTAGGCAAGCTCCTGATACGCTACGGGCTGCTAACGCCCATAGCGGAGGCGGGGCGCGCAGGTTTGCCGATTTTTGGCACGTGCACGGGGCTGATACTCCTCGCCAAGCACATCAACCATAGCCGGCAACCCAGCCTTGGCTTGATGAACGCCTGCGTGGAGCGCAACGCCTTTGGCCGCCAGCTGGCCAGCTTTGAGGCGGATATGCCCATCCCCGCGCTGGGCGGCAAGCCCTTTCACACCATTTTTATTCGTGCGCCCTACATCGAAAAGGTCGGCGAGGAGGTGACGGTTTTACTTCGCCACGAGGGGAAAATTCTTTTTGCCCGTCAGGGTAACCTCCTCGCCGCCGCTTTTCATCCCGAGCTAACGGACGATACCCGCATTCACGAATATTTTCTTACCGCTCAAACTTCACGCTAAACTCTATCCGGCGGTTTTTGGCTTTGCCTTCCTCCGTATCGTTGCCGGCCAGCGGCTTGGCGCCGCCAAAGCCTTTGGCAATTATCCTGCCTGCCGCGATACCTTTCTGCTCAATGTACTCCTTTACGGCGTTTGCGCGCTTTTCGGACAGCAGGAGGTTGTCCTCGGCAACGCCCGTGCTATCCGTATGCCCGTACACCAAGAGTATGTAGCCTGCGTTTTCCGTCATCACCGCAGCGATTTGGTCGAGGATGTCGTATGAGCTCGGCGTGATAACGGCTTCGCCCTGCTGGAAGCCAACTTCGGTAAGCGCCTTTTCAAAAATTTGCTTCACGGTGTCGGGTACCTCCGGACAGCCGTAGCTGCTTGCCACGCCTTTGATGGTGGGGCAGCTGTCTATGTAGTTAGCAATGCCGTCGCCGTCGGTATCCAGCGGGCAGCCGATGCTATCCACCGGTACGCCGGCGGGGGTGTTGGGGCAGCTGTCGCGGTAGTCGGGCACGCCGTCGCCGTCGCCGTCGGCATTAAGCGGGCAGCCGGTGGTATCTACCGGTACGCCGGCGGGGGTGTTGGGGCAGCTGTCGCGGTAGTCGAACACGCTGTCGCGGTCGCTGTCCAGCGGGCAGCCGGTGGTATCTACCGGTACGCCGGCGGGGGTGTTGGGGCACTTATCCTTGACGTTTGGCACGCTGTCGCCGTCGTCGTCGAGGGAGCAACCCCAGCTGTCCACGTGCACGCCAAAGGGCGTACCCGGGCACTTGTCTATGTCGTCGGAAATTCCGTCGCCGTCGCTGTCTATCACGCATCCGTACTTGTCAACGGCGTAGCCTGCCGGCGTGTTGGGGCATTTATCCCGCTTATTTTTCACGCCATCGCCGTCGTCATCGCCCACCCTTTTGGGGTTACCTATCACCCACACCAAGCCGGCCTGCAGGTTTACCGATTTCAGGTTGGTGGGGATGGGCGTTTCGCGCGAGGCAAACGTTAGCGGTATGCGGTCAATGGCAAGGTACATGTTGAAGGGCATTACCCGCAGCTGCGCGCCAAAGCCTACGTTGCTAAGCCGCCCGTTGAGCAGCGAGTAGGTGAACGAGGTGCTAAACCACGTGCAGGGGCGCAGGTTGGCGGCAACCGTGAGGTCGGTGTAAAGACCTCTGTTGGCGTAAAGCGTGGAGGATAGCAGCCCAAACCCTATCTTGTTGTTCACCACGCTGTACTCCGCGCCCACGTTAAAGCGGGTGGAGAGCGCGGTGGTGTAGCTGTTGTGGGAGCCGCTGCTCACAAACTCCTTTTCCAGCTTTTGGAGCAGCGTGTCCATCTTATCCTCAAGCTTGTCGCCCGGGCGGTAGTCAATGCCCTCCGTATCGAAGTTCACGCCCATGCTGGCGTTGGTAAGGTTGCTGCGCCAGCGGATAAAGCCAAGGTCAATCAGCGCCGCCGATAGCTGCAGCTCCGGCAGGATGTTGTAGGTGGCGCCCAAATCCACGCCAAAGCCGTTGTTGGACGAAAAAATGGTGGAGGTCGAAAAAGAGCTGGCATTTACGTCGGGGTTTAAATTTGCCAAGTCTATCATCCCGTCGGCGCCAAAGGGAATATTCACCAGCGGCAGGGAGGCGTTGATGGTTCCCGACCCCGATATTTTCCACCTATCGGCGCCCGTTGTCAGCTTAAACTCCTCTATGTCCGTGTTGATATTCGCTTGCCCGATAAGGTACTTGAGCTTTCCGCCAACGGTCAGCTTGTCGTCAATCTTGCGCGAGTAGCCAAGCCCAATTTCGGTGTAAAGGGACGCCTGCATACCCAGCCGGCTCAAGTCAAACACATCGGAGTAGCCGCCGGAGCCTTTGCCTGCGCCGTACAGCGCCAGCTTAAAAAGATCTCTGGGCACGTACATGCCCATCGACGCTTTTTGGGACACGTCCACCGTAAAGTAGTTTTGCTTTACCCTAAACCCAAAGCCAATGATGTTAAAGGTAAGATCCCCGTAAACGCGGGTTGTTTTGCTCAGCCTCTTGTAAAAGTCATCCTTTTTTCCCTGCGCCGCCGGATGCAGGAACGTGATGGTGCTATCCACGCCGTTGATTTTTTGGCTAAAGATAGCGTCGCTGAACCCCAGCGAGCTGTTGCCGACCTCAAAGCGGAAGTTGGGCATTAGCGGGAGGTCTATGTAAACGTTGTGTACCGGCTGAAAAGCGGGGTTGTAGGCGTTCCTTTCGGGTACGTTATTCATAAAGTAGAGCGTATTGACCTGCTGCGCAAAAAGGTTTACGCTGCAGCACGCCATCGCTACCGTAACAAAAAATTTCTTCATTGTCTTATATGTATATATATTTTCTTAATTCTTAATTCTTAATTCCTAATTCTTTACGGTAAGCCCGCCCTCTACGGTAAGTCCGGCTTTTATGCTTAGCTTATCGTTGTTGGTAATTTTTATCTTCGAGCTGGCAGCGCCTTGGGCTTTTACGTTAACTACCAAGAATTTTGCTTTCTTCAAATCTTCGATAGTGCTGCTGTCGTAGCTGATAGTAAAGCTTCCCTGTGGTGCGGAGCTGCCTTGTTTCACTTTGCCATCGCCGTCAACGGGGGCGGCTTTTATGGAGTGCTTATAGTTGTTGGGGTTCTTTACGCTAATCTCGTTCTTGCTCGAGTCCAGCAGCGCTATGGTAATATCAAAGCCCAGCGGGAGCTGGCTCGTGTAGGTAAAAATGAGCGAAGCGTTGGTAATGTATTCGTAATCTTCTACGTCGATGCCATCAAGGGTATCGGCGTAGGCAATCACGCTGCCCTCATCAAGCCAAAAGGGCAGCTGGGCGCTGGCCGTCATCTTTATCCGGCTGTTGGGAGCAATGAACTGCTCCCCTTTTATGAGAGCGCTGCCTTTTTCCGGCGCCTTGAAAGTATAAGCTGCGCTAAGGGAGTCCAGCGAAGTATTAAATATGCTGGAGGCGTTGTTGTCGGGAAATGAGGTCTTGTTAATCGTTATGGTGCTGGTGGCGTCTGCTGTCGGGTTGGAAGCGCGATTAATGACGCTATCATTCTGCAAATTTACCTTTACGGGATTGGGGTCTGCAGCTCCATGCACGTAGGAGGTTATGGTGTCCAAGTCAAAAACAAACGGAATGCCAATGTTGCTGGTGACGTCAAACTTGAACGAGGGCGCAAAAAAGCGAAGGTCGGTGCCCTCCGGCAGGTAGCTGAACAAGTCCGCCTTGTAGGGGTTCATTTGTTTTTTGCCGTCGTTGTAGTAGAAGTAGCCGTAAACAACGTAGTCCGATTTGGTGAAAGCAATGGAGA
>JAITQP010000301.1 GCA_031288885.1 Prevotellaceae bacterium
CTACACCGTTCCCAGCGACATCACGCTCTACGCCCACTGGTTGGCAGGCGCTACCGGCGTGGAAGACCAGCTACAGGTGGAGGTTAACTTCTACCCCAACCCGTTTGGGTCGGAGGTGCGCCTCGCGGGTGCGGAGGGCTGCACGCTCACGGTCGTTACGGCTGCGGGCACGGTTGTTCACACCCAAAAGGTAGTCGGCTCAGCGGAAACTATTGCGCTGGGAAAACTGCCGTCGGGTGTGTACTTCTTTAGGCTGAAAAAAGAGGGCAAAACAAAAACGGTAAGAAGAATGAAGATTAATGATTAATGGTTAATGATTAACGATTAATAGCGCAAAGCGTGATAGCATTTGTAGGGGCGGGTTTAAAACCCGCCCTTTTTTATTTGCATTTCTGGCGTCGCACGCCTCGCGCCATTAATCATAATCATTAACCATTAATCATTATTATTTCACCGCGTTCATTATTTGTATTGTAGGCGTTCCCGTCAATCCGGAGGGAAGGGGCTGCCACGTATCGTAGCGGGCGTTGGAGTAGGTGATGTTGACAAAGTTTATTTCGCGGAAGATGCGCCACTCCACCCCTCGCCGGTCGTAGTCCGCTATGCGGTTGGCGGGGAGGTTGGTCACCTCCACCTCGAGCGTGTTGACGCCGGATTGCAGCAGGTCGCCAATGTTGACCTCAAACGGAACGGCAAACAGCGTGCCGGCGTTCCTGCCGTTGACCCGCACAACGGCGCTCTCCCGCACGTCGCCAAGGCAAAGCCGGTATTCTTTCCCCGCCTTTTTTTTGCCAACGTCAAATTGCGTTTTGTAGAGGGCTGTGCCCATATTCCTTGCCAGCGTGTCGTTTCCCAGCTCCGTCCACGAAACCGGCGCGGGCAGCCGGAATGCGGTCTTCACCGGAGGCTCGCTCTCCACAAGCTGCAGGCTCCAGCTGCCCGTTAGCGCAACCTCCCTGCCGGACGGACGGTAGTAACCCCACCTGTCCGCTTGGACGTTCTTGCCGGTAAAGGTTTTCAGGATGATGGACTCGCCCGAACGAAGCTGCATGTACACCTCCGTAACGCCCTTGCGGCTCCGCAGGCGGGCTTTGCCCGTCCGTCCGGTCATCGGGTCAAAGAGCACGGCGCTTTTGGCGGGCGTTCCCAGCGCAACCCAGCCGTCCGTTGGGTGGTTTTTTAGCATGGCAAAAAAGTAGGTATAACCCTCGTCGTGCCGGCGGCGAATGAGGTTTCCGCCCAGCTCCCTGACGAACGCCTCGCTGCCCTTGCCGTACTTCGCGAGGATTTCCGCGAGCGGCGGCGGCGGCGTGTCGGGCAAGCCGGACACACTCTCCGGATATCTGCCAACAAAGTGTATGGCTGCGCCCTGCCGCTCCAGCTCGCGTATGCGCAGCGCCGTTTCCGCAGAAATTCGCCTGACGGAGGGGAGAATGAGCGCCTTGTACGCTGCGCCGCCTTCGGTTTTCAGCAGCCCGTTTTCCACCGTTGTTGTCCGCAGCAGGCGGTCGGAAATGTAGTCCACGTCAAACCCGCCGCGCATAATCTCCTCCACCGTTTGGTTAAACCCGTGCAGCCGGTGGAGCACGTCGTGGATGGAGAAGGCCAGATAGCGGCCGCCGCCGCGCGTTTCGTGCAGCACGTCGCGGAACGGGAAGTAAAGCAGGAAATCGTTATCCGGCTGCCCGCTCTGCAAGAACGACTGCGCGCGCGTAATGTACTCAAAGAGCGCGGGGGCGTCGCGCCAGATGCTGTTGGTGGGCGACATGTCGATGGCGGCGTAGAACTTCCAGCCGGGCCACGCCGCCTCGCGGGGCGAGTAGGTGGCGCCGTGAAAAAAGACGTGGTTTACGCCCGACGTAAACATGGCGTCCACCTCCGGCTTGCACTGCGAGAGGGACGTACGGAAGTGCTCGGTGAGCCACGTGAACGTTTCCGCGGAGGTGTACTTTTTCCCCGTGACGTGCGCCGCCGAGGAGGCGTACTTGAGGATAACGGGCGTGCCGTCGTTGAGCTTGCGGAGGGAGTCCTTGCGCAGCCCGGGGATGTCGAAGTCCGTAACCCCAAACGTTTCGCACTCGGGGATATCGACGGCAGCGTACAGGTCGAGCAGGTTTGCCGGCGAGCCGTGCGCCTGATTGCGGGTTGTTGTGCGGCGGGCGTGCGCCCAGCTTGTCCACACCTGCGTAAAGTTTTCCCGCAGCAGGTCGCCAATGGTTTCGCGGTAGTCCGCCACCACGCGGGCGGAGGCCTCCGTGGCGCCGCCGGCAAGCAGCTCGGGGAAGTTATCCTGAAGCCGGTAGCCGCGCCGCCGCTCAAACTCGTCCAGCAGCTCCGGCGTCCAGTCCGCCCCGTAAACCTCGTAGGAGTCGTTGAAGAACCCGTGCGGGAAGGGGGCGCCGGCGGCGGCAAAAGCCGTGTCGAACTTGCTGAGGTAGCGCTCCACCGCCTTCCTGTTCAGGTGGTCCAGCACGTAGCCTTGCCCGCCGGGGGCTGCGCGCTTCACCTGCTGCAGGGTTTTCCCAACAAAGAGGGCTATCAGCTTGCAGTCCTTCCCCGCCGGAGCCGTCCAATCGACGCTCCCGTCGGGGGAAACCCTGTCGGTTATGTCCCAGCGCTCGCCGGAAGCCTCGGCAAAAGCCATCAGCTTGCCGAGCCGCGCCACCGCCCGCTGCCGCTCATCCCCCACGGCCACCGCCTCCTGCAGCGCCTGCCCTCCCCTGAGCTCGTACGTCCGGAAGATGGCTTTGGTGGCGGCGTCCTCAATCGTCACCTCCGGGCCACCAAAGGGCCAGCCCGTGCCGTTGCTCATGTCCACGCCCATGCCCAGCCGCTCGGCCTCCAGCTGCGTAAACGACAGCATCCCCATCCAGCGCGGCGACAGGTAGCTGATGGCGTGGGCTTCGCGCCCCTTTACGCCGTAAATGGGCGTTATCTCCACGCCGCCAATACCGGCGCGGCTCAGGGCTTCCAGATTGTGGGTCAGGTTGGCGCTGTCCACGTCGCTGCCCAGCCACCACCAGCGCGTCCACGGTTTGGCCTCCCGCGTAACGGCAGGCCACGACGCTTCGCCGGCCCGCAGCCCGCTCTCCGCAAGCAAAAACAGCGCTGCGGAGGAAATTAAAAAAAGGTACTTGTGCTTCATTGTAATATATGATTAAAAAGTGAGCGTAATATTTTCCTAGCTAATTGATACATTTTACCCTGGATTGCTTTGCTCCGTTTGCAATGATGGCAAGCATCCACGTCTTTATCTGTTGTAAAAATTATCCATAATAACAAATAAGGAAATACGCCTTACTATGCATAAATTTTTCATTTAAATTAACATTACAATTATACAACAATTATTCCAATTGTCCAAATCAAGGTACAATTGTCCTTTTTGGATTTTTTTTTTTACTTTTACAGCGCCGTTAGAAATCAACATTTTTCACAAATGCTATTTTTTCAAATAAAATTGCTACTTTTATTCTTTTATTTCGCTAATCCTTTTAACGCTATTATTTATGGAAAAAACACCCCCCATGGCAGGTAAGCCGCCCAA
>JAITQP010000025.1 GCA_031288885.1 Prevotellaceae bacterium
ATTTTTTGGTGGTGATTTAAAAAAGTATTTTGTATCTTTGTAACCGAAACCACCGTTTCGGAACTTGCCGTTTCGGAGCTGCAAAACAGTTTTTGGCTATGAAGTTTTACAACAGAGAAAATGAACTCAAGCGGCTGCAAGAGGTACAGGCGCTATCACTTGAAAATGCGCAATTTATGATTGTTACAGGCCGTAGAAGGGTTGGTAAAACGCGGCTTTTACTTCGCGCCACCGAAAATCAGCCTACGCTCTACTTTTTCGTTTCGCGCAAGGCAGAGCCATTTTTGTGTGAAGATTTTCAGCAGGAAATTACCGAAAAGCTGCAAATTCCGATATTGGGCAATGTGCAAAGCTTCAGCCAGCTGTTCAGGTTTCTGATGCAGCTTTCCACCACGCGCAGCTTCAATTTGATAGTCGATGAGCTTCAGGAGTTTTTGAATATCAACCCCTCTGTCTTTAGCGATATGCAGCGCGATTGGGACACGCTAAAAGAGCAAAGCAGGATGAATTTGCTTGTTTGCGGCTCAGTCCATTCAATGATGCACAAAATTTTTGAAGACTACTCTGCGCCGCTTTACGGGCGAGCTACCGGTTTCTTGCGGTTAAAGCCATTCAAAGTGTCGGTTTTGAAGGACATTTTGAAAGAAAATAACCCGCAATACACAGCGGAAGATTTGCTTGCGCTATATGCTTTCAGCGGAGGCGTGGCGAAATACGTTCAGCTTTTCGTCGATAACGGAGCATTAACATTCAAAAAAATGCTTGATTTGATGATTAAAGAAGATTCTTCGTTTATTGCAGACGGAAAAAGCATGCTCGTTGAAGAGTTTGGTAAAGACTACGCGGTTTACTTCACAATCCTTTCGGCGATTGCCCGCGGTGAAAATACGCGCGGGAAAATTGAGGCCGCTGTAGGCAAAGAAGTTGGCGGCTATATTACGCGAATGGAAAATGACTACGGTTTGCTCTCAAAATCCAGACCGCTCTTTGCCAAGTCGGAAACAAAAAATGTACGCTATGTGGTTGAGGATAATTTTTTCGCGTTTTTTTTCCGGTTTATTTACAAATACAGCCATATCATAGAAATCGGGCAGCTTGGCGAGCTACGGAAGATCATAGAGCGCGATTACGCTACGTTTAGCGGTAAAGTTTTGGGAAAATATTTCCGCGACAAGCTGATTGAACAGGGCGGAATAACCAGAATTGGCAGCTATTGGGACAAAACCGGAGAAAACGAAATAGACTTAATTGCGCTGAACGAAACCGAAAAAGTGGTGCAAATTATTGAAATAAAGCGAAACGAAGCGCACATTCGCTACAGCTTACTGAAAGAAAAAGCTGCTGCAATGCTTGCAAAAACAGGCGAATTAAAAGGTTATGAAATGCAGTATAAAGGATTTTCAATGGCAGATATGTAGCTATTTACTTTACAATTTTCAGCAAAATATGGATATTCAGGATGCGGGAGCGTTTTGCTTATTGTTGCCGCAATAGCTATCTTTACGGCGCTAATAAAGAACCGACATAATTATGAAAACCCAACCCCAACAACGACCGCTGCTCTCCTTTGACTGGGCCGTAAAGCGCCTGCTGCGCAACAAGGCAAACTTTGGAGTGCTGGAAGGATTTTTGAGCGAGCTGCTCCGGCGGCAGGTACGCGTAAAGCAAATACTGGAGAGCGAAAGCAACTCGGAAACGCAGCTCGACAAGGTAAACCGCGTGGATATTCTCGTTGAAAACGAGCAGCAGGAGCTCATCATCATAGAGCTGCAGTTCAACAGCGAGTTTGACTACTTTCACCGTATGCTGTACGGCAGCAGCAAGCTTATCACCCAGTTCATATACAGGGGTGGCGATTTCGCCAAGGTGCGCAAGGTGTACTCCATCAACATTGTGTACTTCGACTTGGGGCATGGCGAAGACTACGTGTACCACGGCTACACCACCTTTCGCGGGCTGCACACCGGCGACGAGCTGCACCTCACGCCCGCCCAGCGCAGGGAGTTCTGCATGATGGAGGCCGGCGAGCTGTTTCCCGAATACTACATTCTGGAGGTGAAGCGCTTTAACGACGTGGCAAAGGATACGCTCGACGAGTGGATTTTCTACCTGAAGCATAACGAGATTAAGGACAACTTCAAGGCTCAGGGGCTGGCGCAGGCCCGCGAATTGCTGGATTACGACAGGCTGTCAGAGGAGGAGAAGCGTATTTACGACCAAGTTGAGGATGCCCGCAGAAGTTTGAGAAGCTCCATTTACACCGCCAAAATAGAGGGTCGGGTCGAGGGCGAGGAAATTGGCAGAGTGAAAGGCGAAGAAGTTGGCAGAGCAAAAGCTCTTAAAGAAATGGCGCTTAACGCCGCCCGCAACGGGCTTTCGGTGGCGCAAATTCAGGCCATCACAGGATTGACGGAGGCGCAAATTGCAACGTTAACCAATATAGAATAACTTCACAAAACATGAAACTACTACCAAAATTAACCTTTAGCTGTCTACTACTGCTTTGCTGTGCATTTTCGGGCTACCCCGAAAACAGATTAGTCACCTATCCTGCCCCTGTCGGAGCCGCGCTGAACGATGATTTTACCGTCAGCGTGCGGCAGCGCGGGCAGGCATGGCAGCCGCTCCCCGCCTACCTTGTCAACGTTGATGAGGTGAAGGGAGCGCAGCATAGCGTCAAAAATGCCTCCATGAGCTACTTCGACTTTTCGGGCGAGGTGGAGGTATCCGTCCGCTTCAACCGCGGCGATATCCAAACAGCGCGCGTGCGTCCGCTCTCCTACAGTATTGCTCCGCAGGTGAAAGGCAATACGCTGACCTTTCGCTTAGACCGCCCGCGCAACCTGTCGGTGGAGGTCAACGGCGATATTTTTCACAACCTGCACCTGTTTGCCAACCCGCTCGAGGAGTTTCGACCCTCTCCAAACGACCGCAATGTAATTTACTTCGGAGCCGGTATTCATCACCCTAAAAGCGGTAATGCTTTTAGAATACCCTCGGGAAAGATGGTTTACGTGTCGGGCGGCGCTGTGCTGATGGGGCAAATCCTGATTGAGAACGTCCGCGACGTGAAGGTGCTCGGGCGCGGCGTTATAGACCGCTCCGTAAAGGAGGGCATACGGATAGCCCGCTCCAAGAACGTTTACGTTGAAGGCGTTACGCTGACGCAGCTCCCCACGGGCGGCTCCGACAGCGTAACGATACGCAACGTAAAAAGCATCACCTACTACGGCTGGGGCGACGGCATGAACGTTTTTGCCAGCAGCAACGTGCTGTTCGACGGCGTTTTTTGCCGAAACTCCGACGACTGCACCACTGTTTACGCCACCCGCAAGGGCTTCACGGGCGGATGCCGGAATATTACCATGCAAAGCTCCACCCTCTGGGCGGACGTGGCGCACCCCATCTTCATCGGTCTGCACGGCAACGCTCCGCAGCCGGATACCATCGAAAACCTGCGCTACGCCAACATCGACATTCTCGACCATACGGAAAAACAGCTGGACTATCAGGGTTGCTTGGCCATCAACGCTGGCGATAACAACCTTGTCCGCAACGTTCGCTTTGAGGATATACGGGTGGAAGATTTCCGTCAGGGGCAGCTGGTCAACCTGCGTATTTTCTTTAACAAAAAGTACTGCGCGGCGCCGGGCAGAGGAATAGAAAACGTTTTGTTCAAGGATATTTCCTACACCGGCAGCCACGCCGAGGTATCCATCATTGCCGGCTACGACGCGGAGCGAAAGGTGAAAAATATCCGCTTTGAAAACCTCCGCATCAACGGCCTGCTCATTTCCGACGACATGCCCGGCAAGCCTGCGTGGTACAAAACGGGCGATATGGCGCGCTTTTTCGTTGGTGAGCACGTGGAAGATGTAACCTTTGGGAAGTGATAAGCTGATTGTTAACCGTAAAATTTATTTCGCTATGATACGAACTCTCTCAGCGCTTGCGCTACTTACCGCCATGTCGCTCAACCTAAACGCCCAAGCTATCCGGAAAGAAACGAAAACCGTTGTGACATCCCCCGACAGCGCCTACCGCTTCACTTTTTACCAGACGCAGGCGGTGGGCGGCGTCAGGCAAATGTACTACACGATTTCGTTCAACGGCAAAACCGTTATCGAGGAATCCGAGCTGGGCATACGGGTTGACAACAAGCTTTTTGAGACGGCGCTGGGCGTCCCCAACGACCACCTGAAGCGCTGGGGCGACAACCTTACCTTTACCGGCGCGGAGCACACCACCGTTGACGAGACGTGGCAGCCCGCGTACGGCGAGCGTAGCCAAATCCGGAACCGCTACCGCGAAGCCGTGCTGAAGTTCAGGAAAGACAACGCGGATGCTGCGCCTTGGCGAGAAGCAACCGACAGCAACGGCTACGACAAGCGTCGGCACTACGCCCTGCATATCGTGGTGCGCGCCTACAACGAGGGGGTGGCATTTCGCTACGCCTTTCCCGAAACGTCCAACGGGCTATTTCTCCACATCACGGGCGAGCAAACGCAGTTCACCTTGCCTGCAGGCACGCAGGCTTACTACGAAAAGTGGGCGCAAGGTCCCTACGCCCTCCTGCCGCTTCGAGGCTGGGAGGAGGAGTGCGAACGCCCGCTCACGCTTAAGCTCCCCGGCGGGCTGACTGCTGCCATTGGCGAAGCCGGCATGGTGGACTACGTCCGGATGAAGCTCGGGTTAAGCCCCGACAAGCCGAGCGCCCTGCAAGCCCTGCTCTACGACTCGGCGGACGTTATTCCGCCCTACTCTACCCCGTGGCGCTTTGTAATGGCGGTCGAGAAGCCAACGGGCTTGCTCGCAAACACCGACTTAACGCTCAACCTCAACCCGCCCTGCGCGCTGCGCGACGTGTCGTGGATAAAGCCCGGAAAAGCCATCCGCGTGGCCAAGCTAACGCAGGCGGACGCCAAGCGCTACGCCGACTTTGCGGCGGAGCGCAATTTGCAGTACATCCACCTCGACGCCGGATGGTACGGCCGTGAGATGAGCATGGAGGCTGACGCTACCACCGTTGACAAGGAAAAGGATTTAGATATTCCCGACCTCGTCCGCTACGCCGGCGAGAAAGGCGTTGGCGTATTCCTCTACGTCAACCAGCGCGCCCTGAGCCGGCAGCTCGACGAGCTGCTGCCGCTCTACAGGAGCTGGGGCGTTAAGGGGGTTAAGTTCGGCTTTGTGCAGGTGGGCAACCAGCACTGGACTACGTGGCTGC
This sequence comes from Prevotellaceae bacterium, assembly GCA_031288885.1. GTDB lineage: Bacteria > Bacteroidota > Bacteroidia > Bacteroidales > UBA932 > JAITMY01. The sequence continues at coordinate 5,228 of JAITQP010000025.1, forward strand.
ACAGCGCCGTGAAAAAATGCGCCGAGCACGAGCTGATGGTGGACGTCCACGACGAATACCGCCCTACGGGTTTCAGCCGCACCTACCCCAACCTGCTGACGCAGGAGGGAATTCGCGGCAACGAGGAGTTTCCGGACGCCACGCACAACACAATTTTGCCGTTCACGCGCTTCCTTGCCGGCGCAGGCGACTACACCATCTGCTACTTCGACCCACGCCTCAAGACCACGCACGCGCACCAGCTGGCGCTCTCGGTGGTGTACTACAGCCCCCTGCAGTTCCTTTACTGGTACGACACGCCCGACCGCTACGGGGGCGAGCCGGAGCTTGCATTTTTCGACAAGGTCAAAACCGTATGGGACGACTCCAGAGCTATTGGCGGGGAGATAGGCGAATACGTCATCATTGCGCGGCGAAGCGGCAGCGAGTGGTTTGTGGGGGCAATAACCAACAACGAGGCCAGAAGTATTGACATCCCGCTGGATTTTTTGGAGCCGGACAAACGCTACACCGCCACGGTTTACTACGACGACGATAAGGCGACAACGCGCACAAAAGTAGGCGTAAAAAGAATGACGGTAACCGGCAAGTCAACTTTAAGCGCAAACCTGCTGCCATCGGGCGGGCAGGCGATAACCATAACCCCAGACGTAACTATAAATTAAAAAAGCATGAAAAGTATTACCACGCTGTGCCTGCTATGCGCGTTCTGCGGCGCACAGGCGCAAAAATTTGTTCACCCCGGCGTGCTGCACACCGCCAGCAGAGTTGAGCACATGCGTATTTTAGTGGAGGAAAAGGTAGAGCCGGCTTACGGATCATTCCTGCTGCTCAAGGAGCACCCCTGCGCGCAGGCCAGCTACAAGATGAACGGAGCATTTCGCGTGATTTCGCGCGACGGCGCTTTTGCCTACACCAAAAGTAAAATGGAAGCCGACTTCAGCGCGGCCTACCTCAACTCGCTGATGTGGATGCTAACCGGCGTAAAAGACCACGCCGAAAAATCGCTCGAAATCCTTTCACGCTACGCCGACACCCTGCAAATAATACCCCAAACCAACGACGCGCCGCTTTTGGCGGGATTGGAGGGATTTAAAATTATCTACGCCCTCGAAATGCTCAAGCACACCTACCCCGACGCCGCCAAAAAGAAAATCAGGAGGGTTGAGCAAATGTTCCGGCAGCTGTTTATTCCCATAATGGACACATTCTACGCTACCCCGCCCTACACCAACGGCAACTGGGCGCCGGTGGTATCAAAAACCTACATGGCTGCCGGAATATACTTCAACGACCGAAAAATGTACAGCAAGGCAAAAGACTTCTACCTGCACGCCCGCGACAACGGCTCCATTGCAAGCTACATCGACGGCGAAACCGGACAAACGCAGGAGGCTGGGCGCGATCAGGGGCATCCTCAGCTGGGGCTGGGCGCCATGGCAACCATCTGCGAGCTGGCGTGGCAGCAGGGCGACAACCTCTACTCCGCTTTCGACAACCGCCTGATGAAAGGTTACGAGTACGTGGCAAAGTACAACCTCGGCTACGACGTACCCTTTAAGCAGTGGACGGATGTCACCGGAAAGTACTGCAGCTGGGCAACGATTTCCGAAAAAAGTCGCGGCTCATTCCGACCAATTTACGAAATAGCCTACAACCACTTTGTACGCAGAAAAGGTTTTGCCATGCCCTACACGCTGGAGGCGCTGAAAAAAATCCGCCCCGAAGGCTTCGAGCGCGACGAGCCGGCGTTTGGGTCGCTGCTGTTTAATGAGTAATTCTACTTAGTTAACTCGACGCTTGATTTGTGCTGCAGGGTAAATTCCATTTGCCTTGCAGCTTTAGCGTTTGCTCTATCACATCGCGCACGCAGGTCATGCCGCCGGATTTGTCCGAAATGTACTCGCAAATGGCTTTCACCTCGGGCACAGCGTCGGCGGGACAGGTGGGTAGCCCGCTTTGCGCGAGTATTTCAACGTCGGGAATGTCGTCGCCCATGCAGAGCACCTCGTGAGGTTGCAGCCGATGCTTGCGGCAGAAATCCTCAAAATCTTTTATTTTGTTGCGCGAGCTAAGGTACACATCGGTAACGCCCAGCATGTTGAAGCGCTCCCGAATGCTCTCGCTGGCGCCACCCGTGATAATCCCTATCGGGTAGCCTTGCGTAACGGCGTAGCGCACGGCGTAGCCGTCTTTGGCGTTGTGCATCCGCAGAAAATCGCCGCCGGAGGCCAGCACCATGCCGTCCGTAAACACGCCGTCCACGTCAAATACAAATGCTTTTATGTTGTGCAGCTTGGTTTTGTAGTTCATTTTGCTTTGCTTTGCTTTCCTTGGTTGCTTTCCTTGGTCATTATGCTCTCCGAAATCAGCTTGTAGATTTGCTGTATCAGCGGGTAGTCTGCGAGGGCTTTGATGTGCTGGCTCACAATTTTGGCGTCGCCTCGCATGGCGGGGCCTGTTTGCAGCAGCTCCGGATTGTCCACCTGTATAGCCCTTTCAAAGGTTTCGCAAATGAGCGGTTTTAGGGAAACGTAGCTCAAGTCCTTGTCGTTGAGCAGGCGGGCGGCTATGGTCAGGAGGTGGTTGGAGAAGTTGCAGGCAAATACGGCGGCAATGTGCAGCAGCATCCGCTTTTCGGAGGTGATTTTGTACACCTCCGCCGAGAGCTTGCGCGCCATGAACATAAGCTCAATCATGGCAACATTGTCGCTCGCCTCCACGTACACGGGCACCCGCAAAAAGTTGACGCTGTGCCGCATAAACGTTTGCAGCGGGTAGAGCACGCCGTAGTGCGCTATGCCCCGCTTTTCGAACACGCTCATGGGCGTTGAGCCGGAGGTGTGCACCACAATGCCGCGGCCAAAGGTTGTTTTGCTCAGCACGTTTTCGATTTCGTCATCGGGAACAGCGATAATGTAAATATCTGCATTAGGGCTTAGGTCTGCCGGATTGTCGGTGCTTGCCGCGCCCAGCACCTTTGCCAGCTGCTGCGCCGTGCGAAGGTTGCGCGAGTACACCTGCACAATTTTATACCCCGCCCCATACAGCGCCGGCAGTAAGGATGCGGCTACGTTGCCGCTCCCTATGCACGCTATTCGTTTTACAGTTGCGCTATCCATGTTTATTTTAATGGTATTAAAAACTCGTGCGTCACCCTTTTAGCTCCAAAGCGGTACTGCACATTCACAAAATTCTCCATATCGGCGTAGCAGCCGTCGTAGCGGTAGGCTACGCTACACGTGTCGCCAGCGCCGGTTTGCGTAACGGTGGCACAGGTCGATTTTACCTGCGGCCTGCGCAGCGTCTTCACAGGGCGCTCCCCGAGCATGAGCCTGTAGGAGATTTGCCCCAGCGTATGCCCCACCTCCTCTATCCGGACGCCCTCGTAGAGCGCACGGTAGCGCGATTGCAGGTTGGCGGCTTTCTCCCTGCGGCTGTCCTCGAGCATCGAGGTCAGGCTGCCCAGCTCGTCCGCGGCGGCGTCTATCTGCTCCACGCTTTCCACCTGCGTGAGCAGGGCCTCCAGCTCGCCTATGCGCCGCGTAAGCTTTTGGTCTTCCTCCCTGAACTCCGCCACCAGCTTGCCCAGCTGCGCCGCGCTAAAGGGGTACTTAACGTAGTAGCGGTAGAGCTCCTGCCCGCTCGGCTTGAACCGAACCCGCTCCCAGTACGAACTCTCCACCTTGCTGACCGAAATTCCCTGCAAAAACGGCGCCCTGTTTGCCTTAGTGGTGATGCTTTGCGCGTAGAATTCGGTAACTTGCTGACCTTGCTCCTGCAGGCTGCGCGTGCTTTCGCTGATAACCTGCTCGGCAACGCTGCGCACAATTTCCTGCTTCACCAGCAGCAGCGCCTCCTGCTGCGCCTCGCCGAGCGAAGCCGCGTCGCCTTGGGTGATGATGTAGCCGGTTTCCACCAGCTGCTTTGCCCAGCTGGGCTTTTTACCGCTGGTCTCCAGCGTTTTTTGCTGAGCAAAAACCGCTACCGCCCCAAGCAGCAGGATGAAGACGTGTATTATAATTCCGAGGGTAAATATTTTTTTCATCATATAAGCCGGTTAAAACGCTACACTGAAAATCAAGCCGGCAATAGCCATGGGGCATTTGCCGGCTTGAAAACAAACAGCAACAGAAGGCTAATATCCTTGCTTTTTAGCAAATTCGGCCATTTCTGCATCGAAGTTTTGGCGGAATTTTTCGCGGTTAAAGAGCGTTTCGAGCTTCTTTTCCGCCTCAAAACCCTTTTCCAGCGCCTTGTAAACCTCCTCCTTGTTGGCCTCCACAGCCATGTAAACCTTGTACATGCCGTCGGTGGTTTGCGCAGTTTTGTTGCACGCTACGCTCAGGTTGCTGATTTGCTGGCTAACCACCTGCTTTGTCATTCCCTCAAACACCTCGGAGTAGTCCGACGGTTTTTGTCCGGCGTCATTCACGTAGCGCTCCTGCACCTGCTTAATCATGGTGGAGATGCTCCCCGCCAGCTCGGCGTTGGCGGCCATGCGCGCCTTATCGCGCGCGGTGTTCAGGTCTTTGCTTTGCCCAATACCAAGGCCGCGGAAAAATTCTTTGTCTGAGCGCTTGTCATCGCAAGGTATGCTCACCTCTTTTTCGCCGCCAGCCGTAACAACAGACTGGGGTTTGCACGACGAACACATTGCGCCCACTCCAAGGGCCGCTACAGCAACAAGAATAAATGATTTTTTCATTTGTTTAAAAATTTTAAAACGTAGATTTGATGGAATTTGCATGTAAATTCGCATCTTGAACTTATCACGAACATGCCCGTTTTTTTTAGCTATTAGCTATTAACTATTAGTGATTAGTGATTAGGATTAATGATGTTGTTACAACGGATACTTTGTCTTCGTCATTGCGAGCGTAGCGTGCGCAATGATGAGAATAAAATGTTGTTGCAACAACGCCATTCCTAATTCGTGATTCCTAATTCCTAATTCGTAATTCCTAATTCGTAATTCCTAATTCGTAATTCCTAATTCGTAATTCCTAATTCGTAATTCCTAATTCGTAATTCAATTCGTAATTCCCTTCTTTCCTTGCTCCATAAAGCGTTTCAGCGTTGCGCTGCGGACGTCTATTTGCTGCAAGGCGTTGATTACGGCCTCCTCCTCGCTTTTGCCCACGCCC